>JASHQV010000113.1 GCA_030038955.1 Solirubrobacteraceae bacterium | reverse complement strand
TCGCCGAGCGTCGCGCCGAGCGGCTTCGGCGCCACCCAGCCCCAAGGCGGGTGGCGCCGGTCAGATCGCGGTTGCCGCGGTCATACGTGCGCGCTCGACGGGACCGGCGTCCGCCCCGGCTGGTGGCCCCCCGCCGGCGACAGTCGCCCCAGCTGCAAGCAGATGCAGAAGTGCTCGACGACGACGGGGTCGAACTGGCTGCCGGCGCACCTGTGCAGCTCCGCGATCGCCGCCTGCTCGGACATCGCGCCGCGATACGGGCGATCGCTGATCATCGCGTTGAACGCGTCGCACACCGCGATGATCCTGGCGCCGAGGGGAATCTTGGCCGCGGCCAGTGCGTCTGGATAGCCGCTGCCGTCGAAGTTCTCATGGCAGGAGCGGACCAGCGCGGCGACGCGATGCAGCGCCGGCGCGGCGGCGATGATCCGCTCGCCGATCAACGTGTGGCGGCGGATGAACTCCCACTCGGCCTCGTCGAGCGGGCCCGGCTTGGTGAGGATCGCGTCCGGGATCGCCATCTTGCCGACGTCGTGGAGCTCGGCGGCCTGACGGATCGGCTCCAGCTCTTCTGCGGACAGGCCGAGGCTGTGGGCGATCTCGGTGGACAGCTGCGCGACCCTGTGCAGGTGTGCTCGCAGCCCGGGATCGCGCTCCTGCAGCGCGCTCAGCAGCACGTCGCCGGACTGGCGGAAGGCCGACGCCCTGCCGCCGCGCTTCTGCATGTACATCCGCTGATCGGCGAGCCGTAGCGCGCCGGAGGTGTCCTGCGCCTCCTCGGGCAGCACGACGGTGCCATACGAGCAGCCGATCGTGAACCCGTCGCCGGCCTCGCCGAGCGCCGCCGCGGCCCGCTCGATCGTCCCCTGCAGCTCGACCAGCGAGCCGCTGATCACCGCGCAGAACTCGTCGCCTCCCATCCGGTAGGCGATGCCGTGCTCGCCGAGCGCACGCACGAGGTTGCGGCCGAGCCGCTGGAGCAGCGCGTCGCCGGCCGGATGCCCGAAGTTGTCGTTGTAGTGCTTGAAGCCGTCGAGGTCGAACAGCACCAGGGCGAGCGGATGCTCGTCGCTCGCGGCTCGCAGCTGGGGCTGCAGATCGCCGGTCAGCGCGCGGCGGTTGTGGAGGCCCGTGACCATGTCGGTCAGCGCCTCTCGCCGGCTCAGCTGCAGCAGCTGCACGTTCTCGCGCCAGGTCATCACCAGACGCACCATCACGACCAGCAGCGTCAGCGTCGCCAGCATGATCGCGGGCACGCCGAGCGACTGGAAGCCCGACCACACGAGGATCGTCAGGGCGGCGCCGGAGACCAGCAGCAGCATCGCGATCCCGCGCACGCGTGCGCCGCGCGCGGGAAGCCGGTCGTCGGCGTCCCCGGCGCGCTCGAATCCCAACCAGGCGGCCCAGGCGGCGATCACGGGGGCGATGTACCAGAGGCCGTTGTAGGCCTGGCCCTCCGAGTAGGTGCCGGTCGCCACCGACGTCAGGTAGAAGCTATCGGCCACCCAGAAGGCAATGATCGAGATCCCCAGCAGCACCCAGGTGCGGCTCACGCGCCAGTCGTCGAGGGCGGTGGCGCCGATCACGAGCCCCAGCATCGTCAGGTCGCCGACGGGGTATGCAAGGTTCGTCGCGACCTCCAGGGGACCTCCGTGTGCGTGGGCGAGCACGGTGTCGAGGACGATCGCAGCACTGACGGCGGCGGTCGCCAGCGCAGCCGCCCCAGCGTCGGCGATCAGCATCCGCGAGGGCAGCTTCAGGTGGTTGCGGACGAGCGACAGGATCCCGGCGAACGCCAGCGGGTAGAAGCCGAGGTAGCCGGCGTCGGCCCACGACGGGTCCGGCGGGTTGCTCACGTTGGTCAGCGCCACGGTCCAGTAGATGTCGCCAGCCGCCCAGCACAGGCAACCGATTCCCAGCAGTCGCCAGCCGCGCTCGGGGTGGCGTCCGCCGACGATCAAGAGGCCGCCGGCGCTCGCGATCACGACGTCCGGCCAGATGCCGGAGAACGGCACCTGGTAGTACAGCGACGGCACCAGCGTCACGCTCAGCTGGTAGATCGCCCCCCAGATCGTGAGCAGCACCAGAAACGCCAGGCTCAGTTGCTTCAGCAGCCGGGCGCGCCGGCGGTATCGCGGTCCCGTCGCGCCGCGCTGACGTGGCGCGCTGAGAGTCTCCCTCACACGGACGCCGCTCATCCGGCCAAAGTCGGTCAAACCGCCGAAAAGCTTGAGGATCGGCGCAGGTCTCTGGCCGCCTGACGCGGGCGGCGGCACCTGTCCGCTGCAGCGCCACGCCGCCGATGTGCTGCTCGCGGGCGGCGGCACCTGTCCGCTGCAACGCCACGCCGCCCATGTGCCGCTCGCGGGCGGCGGCACCTGTCCGCTGCAGCGCAACGCCGCCCATGTGCCGCTCGCGGGCGGCGCCGCGCGCGTCGACTACCAGAATGGCTAGTCGTCGCGCTCTGGCGCGAGCGTGATGGCTGGCCATACGATGATCGTTTATGGCGGCCCCGCGACGTACTCGCTCGTTGCTCATGTGGCCACTGCTGATTGCGGGGTTGGTGGCCAGCGCCGTAGTCGCCTTGCTGGTCGCGAACGGCCCAGGGTCGCCGTCAGCGCTGGCCGCCACCCGGCCGGAGGTGCACCCACAGAATCGCTGGGCGGCGTGCAACCGCAACGCGCATAACGGCAGGCCGTCGACCTTCCATCCCCTATCCGACAAGGCGGCGGCGGCGCTGGTGACGCGCGAGCCGGAGACTCGACCGTATAACGCGAAGCCGTACACGATCTTCGGCAAGCGCTACCCCTCCCTCAACAGCTATGTGCCCACCCGGAAGCAGCTTCGCGCATTCCACTCAGCCAAGGTCAGCAACGGCGAGACGGTGGAGAAATTCAACCCCTACCTGAAGTACGTCAACGGGCGCGACGGCATGCGGGACCCGTCGACCGACGACCTCATCCAGTGGGCGGCGCACAAATGGGGGATCCCCGAGAACTGGCTTCGAGCCGAATACGTCCAGGAGTCCTACTGGAATGGGTTCATGCTGGGCGACGAAGCCGAGGTGCCTTCCAGCTGGTACAGACGCTATCCGGTACAGGCTCGCGTACGTGACAGCGACGACGTCTATGAGTCGATGGGGATCACCCAGGTCAAATGGATCGCCAATGGCTCAGTGGGATCAGGTACTGAACCCCTCCGCTGGGAGTCGACTGCCTTCAATCTCGACTACCAAGCCGCGACGGTGCGCTTCTACTACGACAACCCGTCCGGCGCGCGGTCATCGTGGGGCGACGCGACATACCGGCCTTGTCAGCAGTGGAGCAGCATCGGAGCCTGGTACGAACCGTACCCGTGGGGCAACGGAGGCCAGCACGAGTACGTGAGTAAAGTGCAAGCGCTCCTCAGGAGTCGCGTGTGGACAAGCTCGAGCTTCGTCAGCTTCCGCCCGTCGTCGTTCCCGCGCGGCGTCAGGTTCGAGAAGTGACGCTGCGCTATTGCAGGTACGGAGCGACGGCGCCCAGACACCGATAGCGAGGCGCGTCGGCCTGGCCGAACCACAGCATCGCACCCGCCAGCCGCTTGGAGGCCGCCCAGCTCGCGTTGTTGCCGCAGTCCGACAGGGTGGCCGGGTCGTCCTCGATATCGACACCTTCTGTGATCTTCGAGGCGCGAATGTGCGACTTGCTCTCGAGCGCTTTGATCTCGGAGGCCAGGGTCGAGCCGATCGCCCCGTAGCTCATCGCGTTGAACTGGTCGATATAGGGCGCCTCGTCCGCACCGATGTCGAAGTCGGTCGTCGGATCCACATCCGCTGTGACCAGTGGCCTGGCGCCCTGCACGGTCTTGACCGCCTTCGCATCGTCGACGACGGTCCGCACACAGTTGGTCAGCTCCGATTTACTGAATGACCGGTCCGCTAGACCGCCAGGATCCTGCTCGATGTCGAGATCGATCCCATCGAACCGGTTCGACTGCATGTAGTTGACGAGGTTGTGGGCAAACCGATCGACGTTGGCGCTCTGGCACGGGTAGTTCCAGTTCGGGTTCGTCGACCCACCGATCGTGATGATCGCCAGCTTCCCGTGCCGATGCACCGTGTTGACAAAGCTCGCCACGTTGCGCACGCTGTTGTAGTCATGGGATATCGAAGCCGGCCCACTGCAATCGGGCGCGGGATCGCCGGCGCGGACGCAGGTTGCAAGCGAGAACAGGTTGACCTGCGTGACCGCGTCCCACGGCAGTGACGAGAGCCTGCCGCCGTCCCACGCCAGCCAGAACACGACCGACTGGAACTTCGAACGAGTCCCACTCGCGTAGACCAAGATCGGGCAGCGGCTCAGCCGTCGGCCGCGCCGCCACGTCCCCGGCAGCGAGCGCGACGCGCTTTCAAAGACCGTCCGAGCCCGACAACGAGCTCGAGCGCTTCGGACGTACAGTCTCCCGCCCCTGCCGGCCACTGCGACCCAGTAGATGGCGCCGGACCTCACCTGCGTTCGCGGAATCTGAATCGCGTTCCAGGCTCCAGCCCGGGGGGCACGCTGCGAACCGCTTGCAAGCAGGAAATCAGGCCGACCAGCCAGATTCGAGTAGACACCGACGACCAGCCGCCGCGCCCTGCTGTGCGGCCGCACATAGACATGGATCGCAGAGGCCATGCCGGTGGCATGGGCGGTGAACGAGAATGCTTTGCCGAAGGCGCCGATCTTCGCGCGCTGCGAGTGCTTGGCTGACCTCAGTCCGAAGAGCAACGGGCGTCGCGTGCTCCGAGAGACCCGCGAGCGACGGGCCACACGTTCGCTGGTCACGGGTTCGACACCATGACTTACGACCGTCGACGGCACGACCGCTGCTGCTCGCGGGCTCCGAGCGGCCGACCAGGTGGCGGCCGAGGCGATCGCCGCGCTCAGCAGCAGAGCGCCAAAGCAGACCAGCAGAACACGCCGCATCCGGTCCTCAACCACCTCGTGGGCATTAGCCCGTCCGGTTCTGGTCCCTACCGCCTACCGGCGTTTCGGGATCTGGGGCCCCAAAGCTTATAGCTCCTGCCTCGGCTTGAGGACGCAATACCAAGTCTCGCGGGATCCCCGGGGTTCGCCGGTGCCCGGCGAGCTTGCTCGCACCGCCGCCTCGGCAAGTCTCCCCACCCGTGTCATGGTCAACCCACCGCCGGGTGATCTCAGCCGGGTGATCTGAGATCACCCGGGTCAGCGCGGACCAGCGCCGCGTGCTGCCCAAAGCCGGGGGCCTCCCAGCGTTCTCCTGCACGACCGGTCGTGTCTTGTGTTCACCAGTCCCACCGCGCATGACGAAGCACCTGAAACTGGACGTTTGTTCCGGGTCACGTAGCACCTGAAATTGGACATTTGTTCTGGATCTCCGTGCGGGAGACAAAGTTTTAGACCCCAAGCGGCGATACGCGGCCGGTACACGCTGATAGCGGCTCGGTGCCTTTGCGCGCCTGAGACAGGAGAAATGACCTATGCGTCGGATTGTGCTTGTTTGCGTGGTGGCGATGTCGGTGAGTATCACTGCCGCCTGGGCCTCAGGGGTCTCGGTGCCCGTGGGCCGGGCCGGCAGCGACCCGTTCGGCGCTCTGGCGCTCGCCCGCTCTAAGTCGTCCGTTGCCGTCGACGCGGCACGCTCCAAGTCTGGGACGCACCGGTCGAAGCCCAAGCACTCCTCCTCCCGGTCCTTCCTGTTCGGGACCAGAGCGGTGCGGCGCGCAACCGAGCCGGACGTCGCTGGCTCTGTCAAGGTCTTTCGATTCACCAATCGCGCGACGGGCGTTGCATCCGCGATCAGTATCTACGTCGCTTCGCACAGCAAGGCGACCCACCTCACAGTCGGTCTCTACTCCAATCGGGCTGGGCGCCCCGGCTCGCGACTGACCACGGGCTCGCTTCGCGCGCCGAGGTCCGGCGCCTGGAACCGAGTCCGTGTCAAGCGAACCGCCGTCACGCCAGGGTCCTACTGGATCGCGGTGCTCAGCAAGGGCGGTGCGCTCTACCTCCGCGGCCTCGACGCAAGGCGCTGCCAGCGCGAGCGTGTCTACCACGCCACGCTGCGTTCGCTACCGCGCGCATGGGCAGGCCGATCTCGGTCGAGCGCTTGCACGGTCTCGGTCTACGTCAGCGGGCTTCGCGCTGCGACCAGCCCGAGCGCCGCCTCGCCGACCAAGCATCCGATCCGCTCGCTGCGGCCATCGGATACGACTCGGCCGCAGATCACCGGCACCGCACAGCAAGGCGACACGCTGACCACCAGCAACGGCTCATGGTCAGGAGACCCGAGCTCGTATGCGTATCAATGGCGTGACTGCAACACGAGGGGATCTCATTGCAGCGCCATCACCGGTGCGACCACCTCCAGCTACACGCTCCAGTCCACCGACGTCGGCGACACGATCGACGTCATCGTGACCGCCACCAACACCGGCGGCTCGACATCCGCAACCTCAACCCAGACCGCAACCGTCACGGCTGATCCACCGGCTGATCCACCCGCCGCGCCGACCAACACCGCGCTGCCACAGATCACCGGCACCGCACAGCAAGGCGACACCCTGACCACCAGCAACGGCTCGTGGTCAGGAGACCCCACCTCATACACCTACCAATGGCAGGACTGCTCCTCGTCGAGCTGCTCGAACATCACCGGCGCGACCACCTCCAGCTACACCCTCCAGTCCACCGACGTCGGCGACACGATCGACGTCATCGTGACCGCCACCAACACCGGCGGCTCGACATCCGCAACCTCAACCCAGACCGCAACGGTGACTGCGACCTCCTCGAGCAGCAGCTCCTTCCAGTCGGTCGTGTTCTGGCTGGCGTGGGACGGTGGCACGCTCTCGTCGCTGCCGTGGGACGCGGTCACGCAAGTCGATCTGTTCTCGCTCGCAACCTGCGTCAGTGCTGGTGATCCCGAGCCCGACTGCACCGGCCCGACCTCCATCTCTCAGGAATACAACGGCGTGAGCAACGTGTCGAGCTTCGTCAACACGGTTCATCAGAACGGGAAGCTGGCGATCATCACGATCGGCGGGTCGACGAATCCGAACTGGTACTACCCGTGCAACTCCTCGGACGCGGCGACATTTGCGCAGAACCTCGTCAACTACATGCAGAGCAACGGGTTCGACGGCATCGACCTCGACATCGAGCAGGATCCTACAACCGGCAGCCCAGCGTTCACGACGGCAGACCTGGACGCATGCGTCGAGGATATTCACAACGATGCGGACGCGGTCACGACTGAAGAGGGGCACACGCCGCTGATCACGGCGGATGTGGATCCGACGACCGACTTCGACATCGGTGCGGATGAGGCACCCTACGTCGACCAGTTCAACGCGATGAGCTACGGAGCGACTGGCTCGACGCTGGCGACGTGGATCGGGAACCTGGAGAGCAAGTCGGGCATCCCCGCCTCGGAGATCACAGAGGGCGTCGATATCGATGACTACCCGGCCACCCGGTCGGACTGTGGCAGCAACGCGAGTTGGGCTGCCTCCAACGGGTTGGCGGGAGCGATGCTGTGGTTCGGACAGGCCGATGCATCCAGCTACGAGTGTCTGGACGCGGTCGCGCCATACGTCCAGTAGCCGATCGGCCAGTCGTCGATATGCTCTCGGCGACCAAGCTCGACGCCGCATGGGTCGCTGCGGGCATTGAGTCGCAGCAGGTATTGAGATACCTGCATGCGCATTGAAGACCTGGCGGCCCGAGCGGCGCAGAAGCCGGTGGCATGACCGCACGTTTGTTGAGAGAAAGGACTAACTTCGAGCACGCCGGGCTGATTCAAGAGCAGGCAATCATTTGGATCAGACCGGACGATGTCGAGCACATGCTTGATAGTGCCCCGTTCATAAGCGAAGCGTAGTGCTGATGCGATCCAGAGTCTCACCCGCAGGTCCTTTCACGGGAGACACCATCGGTGAGCGGTTGACAGCTTCAGACGGGCAGTCATCGGGGACACTGCCACGTGCCTTCAATTCGAGACTTCAGGTGGCGCTCCGGCTACTTTGTATTCGCGCACTCAACTACCTAACGAACTCTGTCGTCGCCCATGTGCCCAGCTTCACGTTTCGGCGTCTTTGGTATCGCTGCGTGATGGGAATCGATCTCGGTGACCACGCCGGCGTGTTCATGGGAACCTACATATGGTTCCATGGTCCACGTGAGATCCGCCGTCGCGGTGTTCGTATCGGCCGCAACTCGTGGGTCAATCGCAACTGCACCCTCGACATCCGTGGCGGCCTGACGATAGGTGATAACGTGAGCATTTCCCCCGAGGTAACGATCCTGACGGGGTCACACGACGTCAATGATCCTTCCTTTCGCGACACGTACGAGGCCGTTACGATCGCGGACCATGTGTTTATCGGAACACGTGCAATTATCATGCCAGGCGTGACTCTAGGGCGCGGGTCCGTCGTGGCGGCCGGATCGGTTGTCTCAAGGGACGTAGCACCACTAGCGATCGTGGCAGGCGCTCCCGCCAGACCCGTTGGGAGACGGGATTCGGGAGCGACGAGCTACACCCTCGATGCCCGGCTGCCGCTGTTCGAATAAGGACCTATCTCACTTGGATCGCACGCCTGGATGCGGCCCAGGACCGGCGCTGGCTCGCCACCCGCGGTCTTGGAGGTAGCTCACTGCCTGCCGCGACCCCGGGCGGCGCCCAGCTTGGCGCTGAACCACCCCAGTCGCACACCCAACTGGGAATAGACCCTAAGCGACCGAGAGTGCTGTGTCCTTGCAGCCCTCAAAGGCGTTCGCGAGGTCCACGTCAGCGCATCTCCGAGCTTGTGACCCTCCACACCGGGAGCATTGACCTTACCCTCCTACGTCGACGCCGGCCGGCCACGCAGCCGCGCGAGTCCGCTGCGAATGAAGGCGATCTCATCGCTGGTCGGAATCCGCAGCGCGACGACGAGCGCGGTCAATGTCGCGACACCGGCGCATAGCGCGATCGGAGCTCCGATCGGCCTTGCCGCATAGAACGCGGCCCACATAGCGGCAGATGCAGCAACGGCCAGTACGAAGCGCCTGATCGTTTTCCGATCGAAGACCCGGCGCCCGACGATGATCACGCCAACCATGTCCATCAGAAGCTCAGTGAGAACCAAGGCTACGGCCGCTCCAATCGCACCGTCACCGTAACGAGTCTGCGTGAGCGGAATCAGCACGAGATTCAACAGGGGATTCACCACCGCCGCTCCCGCCATGACGACCGTCCACACGACTTGACGCTTCTCCGCAAGCAGCACCTGGCTCAGCATGATGTTCATGTAGATCGGAGGGATACAGAACCCGAGGATCACCATCACGGGGACAGCGCGCGCAAACCCCGGTCCGTAGACCGCATGGATGAGTGGGCTCGCGACCATCGCGGTGCCAGCAGCCATCGGGACGCTGATCACCAGAATGAGCTCGACCGGCGTTCGCGCGGTTTCGAGAAGATCGTTGCGGCTCTTCGTGAATGCTGTGACCAACCGCGGAAGCCATGCCGTGGAGACGAGCACGGGAAGGAACATGAGCGTTTGGAACAGATTGGTCGTTGCTCCATACCATCCGACGACTTCCGATCTTGTCATCACCGAGAGCATGATCGTGTCAATCCAGAGATAGAAATATCCAAACAGGCCGAACGTCCAGAAGGCGAGGCTCTGCTTTGCCATCGAGGCCATCCTCCGCGCATTCGTCTTGACATCGATGTGCAGAAAGGAACGAATCCACACAAGATTGAGCAGCAGCGCAGCCACTGCCACGACTGCCATGCTGCCGGCAATCGCCAATACTCTGAACCCAACCATGACCAGTGCGATTCCGATCACACACTGCGCAGCCTTGGTCAAAACGTTCGTGTAAGCGATGTACTTCATGCGTTCGACCGCTTGGAACGCTGCCTGCACGGGCTCCGCCAGTAGTGTCAGGATCGTCATCGCCGTTATCAAGTACAGTGCAATCGTGGCCTCATGCCCATCGTGGGCGACTCGCGCCCACACTACGGCGGCTAGCGCAACGACTGGCGCCAGTATCAGCCGCAGCACGATCGCTGTTCCTACGAGCCGCGGCCCCTTCTTGGGAGCGATCACCATCTCTCGCACGAGATAGTTGCGCGTTCCGAATCCGAGAACGATCCCCAGCACTCCGCTCACCGACTGCGCGGCGACGATGATCCCGAAGCCCACTGGACCCAGCGCGCGTGGAACGATGAGTGTCCACAGCAGCGTCGCCGTCCACGTGACCGCCTGCGCCCCCGCCAGGGCACCTAGGTTACGGGCGAGCAGGCTAGAACCCCGAGATCCTGCTCCTGGGCTGGAGCCCGCGGCTGGTTCTGCCTGTCTGATGGAGCTCGCTTCACGAGCCTGCGCCGGCGATGCAACATCTCCCGACGCCCCTCCGATCTGCTCAGACGTCTCGGCGCACGAGCCGGCTAAAGCCTCGGTTCCTGTCGAAAACACGCGCGGAGCCGTCCTCTTATGCTGATCATCGAGACCACGTCACGCGGACGCTGGTGGCCGCCCGGTCGTGCGCTGGATTCTGCGCGCCGCCTCAGCGAGCCCCAACAGAATCCCCATCTCAAACGCGATCCTGTAGAAGAAGAATCCCTGGTCGACTGCGCCTTCGAGAGCGTACGCGACCAATCCGGCGGCAACCACCGCTCCCACCACCGCTATCTCTCTGTCAACTGATCTCGCTAGTCGACAGCCCGCAACGATCCCAGTGCCGAGCAGCGCCCAGAACGCGATAGCGCCCAGGATCCCCATTCGCATCAGTTGATACAGCACGCCGTTGTGCGGGATGTAGTCGATATACGGATCGGTCGCACTGATGTTGACGATCGGCAGCGCGTAGTCGATCGGGACCCCGAAGCCTTTGCCAAGCAGGCCTCCTTGTCTGATGTTGTACTTCAGATTGGCGTTCTCTTGCACCCGATACAGATCGGAGGCCGAGTCCCGAACGTTGGGAGAGATGGACGAGCGGATCGCAACAGCTGGCTGCGCGAGCGTACCGGTCTTGTTCCAGTAAGCGGGCAGGTATACGGCCGCGAACGCGACCAAAGCGAGCGCAATCCGGCGCAGCTGGTGCCTGCGATCGGGCTGTGTCTGGTAGACGATCACCGCAAGCGTCAGGATGCCTCCTCCGAGCAACAGCCACGCCGCACGGCGGTCGTTGAAGAGATCCGCCATGAATACCAACGGCAGCAGCCAGGTGGCAGTCTTGCGCAAGGGACCCCGGATCTGAAATAGCCACAAGGCAGCGACGAGGATCATGTAGATGCCAAAGGTGAACGCATCCTCGTGTCCGAGCACGGCATCGGGCCGCGGATGCCAGCTCATCACTTCAAAGAAGACGTAGATGCCCTGCAGCGCCTTGATGGCGGCAGCGATCACAAACGCCCACAAGACTGCGCCAAGCGCAGTGCGAGTCCTGATCAGCACGGACGTCAACACGTAGGTCGCCGCCAGGTACACGTATGGCCGTGTCTCCATCATCGCCATCCGCAGCTGCCCATGATGAGCCACGCCCATGACAAGACCGAGCCCCACACATCCAAGCACGGCCCACATCGCCCGGCTCACATGAGAGCTTGGCCAATTCCGCGTGCCCGGCTCGGTCCTGACCAGATAGATGGCTGCCACGGCCAGCAGCAACAGGTCGGCTGGCTCGAGATGGAGCGAGCCGATGCCGTCGAACAGAGGAATATGCGAGGTGATTGGAGCCGGCGGTGCGGACGACACATCTCCAACACCAGCCTCAAATAGATTCGAGCTCGAGGTGGCTCCACCCTGAACCTGTTCGATCAGCACCGCAGCTGACATCAGGATGACCGGCCCGAGCTGTGGCCGCTTCCATAGCGCCACCGGCAGGAGCACGACCACGAGTGCGAATACGTCGGCGCTATGCCCACTCGCAGCGAGATCGCCGGCCAACAGGCCAAAGACGAGCGCCCCGAAAAGCAACGCCAATCCGAAACCCGACCGCCGAATCAGTTCGCCGCGACCCGCCGACCGTGGCCGGGCGACGACTGTCGTCAACGCAGTGCTCCGTAGTTAGCGAAGACGGCGATCATCAGGACTGCGGTCGTGATTACGGCGAGGCGACTAGCCTTGCGCCAGGTCGTGCGCTCGGTCAGGCCCAGCATCACGAACCAGGCCAAGAGCAGGTATCCCCAATAGGTCACGCCTCGTCGCGCTCCTGCCGCAAGGCTGCCGCGGCCAAGCGCCTAGCGACCGTCAGAGAAGGCACGTCGCCGGCGGTCACGGGCTCCACCGTGTGGCCGCCGCCGGTTGTGACGCCGCCGGGCGCCGGGCCGTCGCTCGCCAAGTCCTGACCAGCAGCGATCTCATCCTCCCAGACATCGGGCTTCCGCGTCAGCGCGATCGTCCCGAGGAGGCTGATCAGAGCACCGGCGAGAACGCCGCCCAGCAGACCCTCGATCACCTTCTTCTTCCCACTCGTGGGCCCCGTTGGGACGTTAGCGCCGTCGATCACGCTCAGCGTGGCTCCTGGACTGCCGCCCTTGAGCGTGCTGACCGCAGAGTTGAGGTTTGCATTGTCCTGACTCAGCTGATTGCTCGCTGCGGTGGCAGCCGCCGACAGCGCGGCGAGGTTGGGATCGCTCGACGAGGTAGCGCTGGGGTGCTGAGCGCGGTACGTGCTCAGCTGGGAGCGCGCCGAATTCAGCGTTGTGATGTCTCCCCGTACCTGGGACTGGTAGTAAGCGATCGCGTTCTGGTCGTGCACCCGGGTGAAGCGGACGCTGCTCGCCTGGAGCTCCTGGACGATCGCGTTGAGCGTGCTCTGCGCCACCGCCGGAGTGGGGCCTGAGTAGGTGATCTCGAGCACCTGCGGTCCTGGCACGCTCGTTGTCAGCTGCTTGGGGCCGAATGAGCCGGCGATCAGGGCCTTGAGCGTCCCGCTGCCGCCGGTGAGCTGCTTCAGCAGCGCCGTCGGGCTGAATCCTGAGGACGGGTGAGCGGCCAGATAATGGGCGAGCAGCGAGTGATAGGCGACAGCATCGACGAAGTCACGGGTCGAGAGCAGCTCGGTGAGGACGTCCTGCTCCTGCGTCGACGGTGGGGTGAGCGCGGGATTGAGATCGCTCAGCGTCGAGCTTATGGAGCCGGGCGTGTCCACCCAGATGCTGGCCGACGACTGATACGACTTTGCCGCACCCAACACGAACCAGCCGGCGATCAAGGTCGCGAGGATGATCGGCAGGCTGAGCAGCAGTCGATGCTGGCGGAACGTTTCTCGGTAAGAGGATGACTTCTTCACTTGGGGCTCCCTGGCTGGACGCGATGCAGTTCCATTGCTCAGACCTTCGGTTGTCTAGTTCCTAGGGCTCCGCCGGAGACGCTGCCATCCCGACAGTGGCAGCGGATCCTCGGAATCGACGTGGCGCTGCCGTCGCGGGCAGCTGCCGTTCTACCCTTCATTGAGGAAACGGCTGCAGCGACGGCGTACTTACGGCCCCTGCGGCGGGTGACGCCCGCGAAGTCCCTGCCGCAGGCGTCAAGCCGCTCGGTCGCCCAGCGTCGCGAGCCGAGAGCCCCTCTCAGTGAGCGAGATCACGGAATCCCCACCTCGGCCGGCCTGCCCCAACAGGTTCTCGATCACGGCGAGGTAGCGCTGGCGCTGGTAGGGCCACCTGTATGCCTCGTTCTTGCGGGCGGCGCTCTCTACCAGCTCGTCGGACTCCCCGGGGTTGGAGTACAGCTCCTCAATCGCGCGCGCCAAGTCGGCATCGTCGCCGGCATCGAAGTACTTCAGCGACCCGTTCGGGAAATACTCCATCACCGACCTCGTGCGCGAGCAGATCACGGGCCGTCGCATCGTGATCAGGTCGAACATCTTGTTGCAGTGGGTGAGGTCACGAAAGGCGTCGCGCTTCATCGCGACCACGCCGGCATCGGCGTCGGCGATGCCCGCGAGTAGCTCCTCGAGTGGGACGAATCCGTGGAAGGTGATCCGCTTCTGGAGACCGAGCTCCTGCACCAGTCGCTGCAGCTCATCGCCGTAGGGACCGTACCCGTAGACCTCCAGCGAAATCCCCGGAATCCGATCGCGAAGCCGTCCGACGGCCCGGATGATCGTGTCCACGCCGTAGCGCTCGTCGATCATGCCGTGCGAGATCAGCGAGAAGCGGCCGTTTTCGCGCTGGCGAGGCACGTAGCGAGCAGGATCGAAGATCGACTCGTCGGTGCTGTTCATCACCACTTCGATCCGCTCGCCTGGAGCGCCGCGAGATACGAACGCCTCCAGCATTTGCTCGGTGCAGGTGATCGCGAAGCTTGCAAAGCGGATGCTGGCGCGCTCCAGGAAGCTGAGCACACGTACGCCGGGATGCCCCAGCGCGGTGCGGAATTTGGATGCGAAGAACTCGGGCATGCACTCATGCAAGTCGAGCAGTACCGGGACACCGCGGATCCGTAGCGGAAGGGCGGCGAACACAAGCCAGTCAGGAAGAGTGTTCACCTGGACCAGATCGAAGCGCCGGCGACGATGCAGCCACGTTAGATACAGCGCGACCATCGTCGGAAAGCCAACGTACTGGAACACGTACCGGACCACTCCGTCTCGGCGATGGGCCATCGGCAGTCGATGGATCGTCAGCGATGCATCCCGCTCGAAAGCGGCTTCGCCGTCATTGCGCATGCAGATCACATCAACGTCGTGACCGGACTCGGTGAGAGCGTCTATCTCGCGTCTCACCCGAGGATCGGTCGGCACGTAGCCTTGGCGAATCACGCAGACTCGAGCCACGATCACGCCTCCTTGGCAGGCTTGGCCGCGAGCCCCGTGCCGCACCGATCGAAGCCCGAGTGATCCTTGCGCTGGAGTGACCCTTCCACTCCCGATAAACGGGAGTTCGCGTCTAGTCCTCACGCGCGATGGAGCAAACGCACACGGACGGAAGGCTCGACTCGACCGGACCGTTTGATCTATGCGGCCCATGCACTCGCCGCAGACCTACTGATGATCGAGCTGTCCAGCATCACAACAGGGTCTGGGGCACTCATGCTCTCGGCCATCGCCTTCGTTGTGGCCGGCTGCATTGGCGCGGCGTTCGGCACCTACCTGTTGCTGCTGGCCGTCGCTGCTCACTTCTATCCCGAGCGACGGCCACATGCGCCACCGACGACACGGCTCGTGATCCTGATCCCGGCGCACAACGAGTCTCGGCTAGTTGCGCGGTGCATCAGATCCCTGCTGAGGCAGACCTATCCCCGCAAGCTCTACGAGATCGTGGTTGTCGCCGATAACTGTGACGACGACACGGCCGCCGCGGCCGCCGCGGCCGGCGCGGACGAAGTACTCGTTCGCAACGAGCCGGCGAAGCGGGGCAAGGGACAGGCGCTCCGCTGGACGTTGGACCAGTTGTGGAGCCGAGCCTCGGTGCCTGATGCCGTAGTCGTCATTGACGCCGATTCCGTCGCCGACTCGGCTTTCCTCGCAATCCTCGTCGAGCCGTTCACACGCGGAACACGGGTCGTTCAGGGAGAGTCTTTGCTCGAGGACACCGGTCCCGCCGGAGCGTCGCTACGCGTTACCGCATTTCTGCTGATAAACCGGGTGCGGAGCGCAGGACGTGCAGCGCTCGGGCTGCCCGGGCGGCTGGCTGGCAACGGGATGTTGATCGCCCGCGATGTGCTCGAGGCGCGGCCGTGGGATGCCTTCACCAGTGCTGAGGACGTGGAGTACTCGCTCAACCTTCGAACTGCCGGGATCAAGATCGGGTTTGCGCGCGGCGCCGTGCTGCTATCGCCTCCTGCGCCGAATCAGCAAGCGGCGCTTCACCAGGAGCTCCGCTGGCAAGGCGGCAAGACCTACCTCGCCAGGAAGTGGGTCGGACGGCTCGCAAAGCAGGGGATTCGTGACAGAGCGCCCTCGCTGTTAGTCGAGGCGTTCGACTTCGCGCTTCCTCCGCTCTCGCTGCTCGCCGCGGCTGATCTGCTCGGCGCTGCGATCGCATCGGCCTTGGCGGCTGCCAGCTTGATGTCACCTTTGATCCTGGCTCCATGGCTCCTCGCGCTCGGCACGCTTGCATTGTTCGTGATCGTCGGGCTGCATGCGGCCCAGGCGCCACGCTCTGCATATGCGGCACTCGCGCGCGCACCCGCCTACATCCTCAGGATGGTGCTGCGGGCACCGCGCGTGATCCTCTTCCGAGGTGATACCTGGGTTCGCACTGAGCGCCCGGTGCTCGCAGGCGACGCACGAGATGACGCATGAGGGTCCTAGTCGTCTCAGCGCAGTTTCCCTTTCCCCCACGCTCAGGCTTCACGATGCGCGTCTACCAACTGCTTCGGCAGCTCGCCCAACGCCATGAGGTGACGCTGCTCAGCTACGCACGTCCGACCGAGCAACAGCGCGTAGACATGTTTCGAGAAGAGCTCTCGGTGGAAGTGGTGTGGCGTCAGCCGCCCACACGCAAGGCGAGACAGGTGGCGATGCTCCAATCGCTTGCATCCAGGCGTCCCTTCTGCGTCAGGGAGACGTACTCGTCCGACTTGCAGCGCGCGTTGGAAAGGCTGTGCGCGACTCAATCGTTCGATGTGGTTCAGCTCGAGGCGAGCGTCCTGTCTGGATTGACGATCCCGGATGCGGTTGACGTAGTCCTCGACGAACACAACATCGAATACGAGATCTTCAAGCGGACATCCGAGGAAGAGCGCTCCCTGGCGCGTCGCTTCTTCCACCGTCTCGAGTATCAGCGGTGTCGTCGCTTCGAGCAAAGCCAGTGGACCCGCGTCGACGGCTGCGTCGTGACCTCCCCGCGAGAGGAGCCAATCGTCAGGGCCTACGCGCCAAGCACGCCAACGGAGGTCGTACCGAACGGAGTCGATCTCGAGTATTTCTCCCGGGCGACCAACGCAGTTGAACCCTACACGCTGGTGTTCAACGGAACACTTGACTACCGGCCGAACCTCGTCGCTGCACAGTATCTAGTGGACGAGATCTGGCCAAAGGTGCTCAGTCGCTGCCCTGAAGCGAAGCTCACGATCGTTGGCCGCGCACAGCAGAGCGACATCCATGTCTTGCAGCGCCCCGGAGTGCTGGCAACAGGAGAAGTTCCAGACGTCCGTCCGTATCTGCAGCGTGCGGCTGTAGCGGCAGTTCCTATCACTATCGGCGGCGGAACGCGGTTGAAGGTCGCTGAGGGCCTTGCCATGGGCAAGGCAATGGTGTCGACGTCACTTGGATGTGAAGGTATCGATGTCCGTCACAGAACTCATCTGCTGATCGCCGACGACCCGGACTCGTTCGCAGCCGGCGTTCTCGAGCTGTTTGACGACCCTCGGCTACGCGAGACACTTGGCGCCGCGGGCCGCACACTCGCCGAGCAGGAGTACTCATGGGACCTGGCGGGCGCGAGGCTGGAGTCGCTTTACCAGCGGATCGCGTCGGATAGCCGATCACGACTCGCTCGACCTGGAGCAGCGACCGCCGGATCGGACCCGGGACCGCCCGGCGGGCAAGACCTACGTCCTGCCGCCACGGCGACGGGCCCTGGCCTTACGTAGACCGTATCGCCGCCCCACTGGGGGTGCGGCAGGCTAGCCAGCCGTGCGTTCGCGGGCCGGCGCCTCGAGCGCGCGGCCGAGGTGATCGGCGACTTGGTGCACCGCCGGCTCGAGCAGGCTCGTGCCGAAGTAGCACGACACCTCGGTGATCTCGAGATCGGCGGCGAAATCGCCCCAACCGAGGTCTGAGGCATGCCGCACCCCCCAGGGCAGCCTGGAGCCGCGCAGTAGCGCGACCCGGCCGTCGTATGGCGACGGACGATAGGTTCGCAACGCCGCTTCGAAGCCGCGCTTCCTGACCAGCTCCTCCGACACATGTCCCCTCCGCGCCGCACCGCTCGCAACGATCGCAGCGACGGCGCGCTTTAGCCGCGCCGACACATACGTGCCCCTGCTGCCGGCCCCGATCTGCGCCACCGCCCGCAGATGAAAGAGGAGCATCCGAGTGGTATCCACCTGCCGGTAGGCCCACCTCGGCACGAACCGGCGCAAACGCGGTCCGGCCGGGCCGTAGCTGTCGATCAGGACCAGCAGTGCAACGTCCTGGCTGTTGTCGCGGAGCTGCCGTGCGAGCTCGTAGGCGAGCTGGCCCCCGCTGCACTCGCCGACGATCACGTACGGACCGTCCGGTTCCACGGCGCGGAGCTCGTCGGCGTAGCGTCGCGCCATCTCCTCGAAGGAGGAATAAGGGACGCGACCCCCGCGGCCACGCAGCACCCCCCGGATCCCGTAAACGGTCCACCGAGGATCGAGGTGCTGGGCCAGGTTGTGGAACAGGCGCAGATGTCCTGCCGCGGCGTGCACGCAGAAAATCGGCATCTTCGACCCGCCGGGGCGAATCGCCACCACCGCCCCGTCGGCGTCCGTGGCGGTCACGATCGCAGCCGGCAGCGTGGTCGTCACCGTAGCCACCTTCGGCGAGCACGCAGCGACGCGGTGTCGCGTTCGCCGGCGAGCAGACCGGTCGCGACCAGAATCCACCCCGCCAGCTCGGTCGTGTGCTTGAGCAGCCCCTTCAGCTCGTACGCCCAGCTCCGGTATCCGTACCCGAGCGCCTCGACGATCTTCAGGCCGACGATGTGGACGACGAAGGAGAACGCCAGCAGCGCGAGCGCGGCTCGGACGATGCGACGTGTACGCGCCGGATCCGTCGTCGTCAACGACCAGACCATCGCGCACACAAAGGCGAGCGGCACCACGAGCAAGGGTGGGTCGTCCGGTAGCACGGCGCGAACCACGAGCAGCAAGGCGAGAATAGCCGCGAGCAGGAACCATCCCGCCCGGCGAACAGCGTGCACGCCGCGCACCGCGGCTGCCGCAGCTGCCGCGGCTTGAGCCACAAGGCTGGCAACCCCGAAGATGCTCGCGTGGGTGTCAGAGTCCAGCACCGCGATACGCAGCCCATACACCTGGAAATCGATCAGCTGGGTGACGATCTGCCCGAGGACTGCTGCGAGCGCGACCGAGAGGCCGATTCTGATCGCCCGATCCGAAGTCCACGGGTTGAACGATCGCTGCGTCGGTTGCGTGCCCGACGCACGCTCGACTGTCAGATCGGCTGCCATCGACACAACATGACACACTTACGGCTGGGTGAGAACCCGTCAAAAGGCCAGTTCACGCACTGCCAGCCATGACCGATTACGCACCGCTTAGGAGAACAGGCGACAATCACAGCCGCTTGTCCGCCAATCCTCCAGGCACCCGATCCGATCCGGACCGTATCAGCCGTGCGATCAGCCGGCTGCCGCCGCGGCTGCGTTGGGCAACAGGAGCGATGCGCCTCACGCTTCGCGAGCCAGCTGACGGTCTCGACCGCGTCAGGGTTCGAGTCCAAGGCATGTTGCGAAGCAAGCCACCTGCCGTGCATCGCTACGAGCCCGATGCAGACTGGCATCGGCAACTTCACGAGCGGCTGGGACTCGGTTGGCCGTGCACGGCGAGCCCCGACTTTGAGCGCCTCTGGTTGGAGGTGGTGGAGGACGTTCGCTTGCATGGCCTTTCGCTGGGGCGGAACACATACGGTGGATGGGACGATGCCGACCCGGGGTTCGCGCGGGCGATATGGTGCCTGATGAGTCACCTTCGCCCGGCAAAGGTGGTCGAGACGGGCGTCGCTCGCGGCGTCACTTCGCGCATCATCCTCGAGGCGATCGAGCGCGCCGACACCGGCCACCTCTGGAGCATCGACCTCCCGGCGATGGATCCCACGCTCCACGAGGAGATCGGCGTTGCCGTACCGCAGACTCTCTCCAGACGATGGACCTACATCACTGGAACGAGCAGAAGGAGACTCCCGAAGCTCCTGTCCGACATCGGTCCGATCGGGCTGTTCGTGCACGACAGCAGTCACACCGAGCGCAACATCCTGTTCGAGCTGCGGGAGGCCTGGCCGACGATCGACAACGGGGCTGCGGTCGCCGACGACGTGCAGCAAAGCCCCGGGTTTGCGAGATTCGCGGCGTCTCTCCCAGGGGAGGCGACATTCGTCGTCGAGGCTGACGATGCGAGTGCCATGTTCGGCATTGCGCTGAAGCTCGACAACTGCGGTCAGAAGCCGCGCTTCACGGCGAGATAGGGAATCAGCAGGAGCTCCATCAGCCACGGAAGCGGGTCGCGGCGACTGAACACCGACTCGACATCGGAGCCCGCCAAGGAGCGTGCGTAGGCCCGCAAGCCAAGGCGTCCGTGCGCGAGCTCGACGGCTGCCGTACAAAGATCCGTCACCAGCCGCACCCACCTGATCCCCGCGGTGGCGCAGCATCGCTCTACCCCTAGGCCGAGCTGATCGGCATAGACGAGATAGGGGAAGTCGACACCTGCCGCGGAGCCAATCGTGTGGTAGCCCCATGTCCTAGCGTTGACATCGAGCAGCTTGTACTGCCCGTCTCGAGGGTCAAGCTTGAACTCGAGCTCTACGAGACCGTAATAGTCGATCGCACGCAAGAATTGCTCCGACAGGGTCTCCAGGTGCGGCAGATCAACGGTCTGCACGAACGTGCTGGCACGACCGAAGTCCTGCGGATGTTGACGGCGACGCTGAACCACCATCTTGGCCAGCGGCTCCTGTTCCTTGAAGAAGGCGCAATAGGCGAACTGCTGCTGGCCGTCTCCGGGAATCAGCTCCTGGATCATGATCTCGCCTGGTTCGACGATCGCCGCGGCACTGTCGAACATCGCAGCTAGCTCCTCGGTCGTCTCGGCCCTCCACGCCTTGCGCTTCGTCGCATACACGAAGTGCTCCTTGATCGCGGGCTTGATCGCAAACGGTGGGTGCCCATCGATCGCGCGCAAGGCGGCGCGCTCGCTTGGATACCAAGTCCTGGGCACGGGGATGCCGAGTTCCGCCGCCAGGGCATAGGTCACACGCTTGTCCCAAGCAGGTTGAATGATCTCCCACCCCGGGGTGGGAACGCGGAAACGCTCGGCGAGCTGTCGCCGATACCTCGCGAAGGCCGCGACCGTCTCATCGCGGGTGGGAAACAGCACCCAGCCGTCGAGCCCCAAAAGTGATCCGGCTTCGAGAACTGCCTCCACCGTCCGCCGCTCGTCGCGGAGGTCCTTGCAGACGACTGCATGCGAGGCGTAACGTGAGAAGCGCGCGATCGACCGTTCGTCGTCGATCACGCACGTTGGGACGCCTCGGGCGCCGAGGCTCCTGACGATGCCGAGTCCCTGATAGTCGCCGCCGACGATGATCGCGCCCGGGCGACCCGATCGGACCGGGCTAGGCCGCCGGCGCCGTCTCTGCGACGTGCTTCGCAAGTTGCTCTGAGGCATACCAGGACCCGGACACGAATCGCATGATCGGCCCGAAGCTCCAGGCCGCCGGCGCACCGATGAAGTGGAGGCCACGCACCGACGACTCGAGCCCTCGCCCGAGCAGGGGATAGCCGTTCGCACGACGGATCTCGCCGATCAGCTGAGGCGCGAGGAAGTCGTAGCTGGCGATGTCCACGCGGTAGCCCGTTCCGAGTATCACGTGGTCGACCTGTCGCTGCGAACCGTCATCGAGGGTGACGCGCACCCCGGCATTGGCCGCATCGGCTTGCACGACGCTCCTTCCCGTGCTTATCGGGACGTTCGCCAGCCGGTCGACGAGCCATTTCGCCCCCGCCGGCCTGATCGCGCGGTAGGCAAGCTTCGCCTGCAGCGGGCGTGGCAGCCGCCGAAAGACAGCCGGGACGGCAACCAGGCGGCTGAGCCCGGCGGGCCCAACATCCGTCTGCGCGTACAGCAGCGGCTTGAAGCGTCCAAGCCGTCGCTGCACCGTGCCCCCGTGCAGCCATGTGATCTGGTGGGTCCTGGCGACCACCTCGACGTCCACTCTCGCCTCGTGCAGCAACGCCGCCGACTCCAGCGCGCTCTGCCCTCCTCCGACCACCAGGACGCGAGCCCCCGCGAGCACACTCAGATCCCGGTGCTCGGAGGAATGAGTCACCAGCTCCGGCGAGAACCCGGTGAACATCTCCGGCCTCGCAGGAAACGCTTCGATCCCAGCAGCCACGACCACGCGGCTTGACTTCACGATCCCACCGTCTGTGATCAGCAACCGGAAGCCACCCGGTGCCTGCTCAACGCGAGCGACACGTCGCGTGTCGACCACTGGGACAGCGGTCCGCTGGAACCACAGCCCGTAATCGATGAATGTGTCCAGCGGCACCGGGGAGTCGAACTTGGCTCCGGACGCGGCCTCGAATGCGTCGAGCGTCAGCTCCCCTGCCGGAAGGCCGATGTAGCAGGCCTTCCAGTTCGAGCGGAGCAGCATCCCTCGTGGCATGCCCATCCAGAACGACATCGGCTCTCCGAATACGCAGACCGACAAACCGCCCAGCGATCGCAGGCGTGCTGCGGCAGCGAGCCCGTACGGCCCGGCCCCGACGACCGCGACATCACATGTCTCGGAGGATTCGCCGTGGCCTGAGGCTCGCTCCGCGGTGGCCAGGTTGACTGCGTCCGTCACGCTCATTTCAGCTACACCCCCTTGACAGGTGCACACATTTCGTCTCCAGCTTTGACACTGGGCGACCTACGAGACCAAGAGCCGGCCGGTTCGCGCTCGGTCGGCGTCAGCGTTGCGATCACGGAGGTGCCAGCCTCGACGCGGTCGTGCTCACGGACCAGCACCTGCAAGTCCGAGCGGCACGGAAGTACGACATCCACCTGTGAGCCAAGGCGAATCGCACCGATCCGCTGACCGACGCCGACCTCGTCGCCCTCGCCGATGTAGCTCGCGATCTGGCGCACCAGCCGCGAGGCGATCTGAACGACCGCCACCTCGAACTTGCGGCCTGCGATCAGCGTCGTCGCCCGCTCGTTCTCGAATGCCATCTCTGGGCGTCTGAGCGAGCCGAACCGGCCGGGGAAGTGTCGGCGGACCGTCACCCGGCCGGCAATCGGCGCCCGGTTCACGTGGACGTCGAGCAAGCTCATGCCGATCCCGACGACGATCGAATCCCCCTCGTGGACCGGCGTCCTCGTCAGCTCCTCGAGCGCGACCGACTTGCCATGCTTGGTCGAGACTGGAAGCCGACCATGTCGCGAGCGCTTGACGTACACGATCTCGCCGTCGGCAGGGCTCACCACGAGGTCCTCACCGACGGGCGGGACGCGGTCAGGATCGCGATAGAACAGAACCACGAGGGTGCCCGATGCGATCGCGACTGTCAGGAACGCACCGCCGATGACCCGCAGCAGCTGCGGCAGGCCGAGGATCGATCCGACGCCGTGCGCAACGATGCCGGCGGCGGCCGCAATCAGCACCAATCCGACTATCACTCGACGCAGCCCGAGTCCCCATTTCCACACCAAGGGCAGGGTCGCGAGCATCCCGACAAGCGCCCCGGTGAAACCGCCTAGCGCCATCACCAGTGCCTCTCACGGCCTCTCTGCGAGCTTCCAGCACTCATCCAGTCGCCGCCGGCTCGACCTCGGTGTGCACACGCTGGCGGCCACCAGCGTGCGCCGCGACCAGCCGGTCCGTGACCGCGCGCGCGGTGAACTCGGTGCCGACGACATGGCGCATCAACGGCCCGTAGGTCCAGGTCGAGGGCCATCCGACGATGTGCAGACCAGACACCGAGCTCGCCATCCCACGCCGGAGCATCGGGAACCCCCTAACCGACCTGATCGACTTGAGCAGCTCCGGCGCAATGAAGCGGTACGCGGCAAGATCGACGTCGTAACCCGTGGCGAGCAGCAGGTGGTCGACCTCGAACTCGAGGCCATCCTCGTACGCGACTCGGAGGCGGTCCCCGAACGGCACGAGCGCTCGCACCTTGCAGCTCTTGTCGATCGGGATGTGACGGGTCCTTTCAATCAGCCACGCGGCCGCCGCCGGCCTGGCGCACCGGCGCACCATCCTGCGGCGCGCCGGGGACGGGAACTGGCGAAACAGGGCCGGCGCTGAGACGATTCGGCTGAGACCAGCCGGCCCAACGTCTGAACGTGCGTACAGCAGCGAGCTCAGCACCGAGTCGTGCAGGCGCGCGCTTCGGCTCAGCCACCTTACGTGGCTGGCTCTGGCGATCATGCGGACAGATGCCCCGTTCTCCGCGGCCAGCGCCGCAGCCTCGACGCCCATCTGACCGATGCCGACGACGGCTACCTCCTTGCCCGCGAGATGGGAGAAGTCGTCGTGATCGCCGGTGTGTGAGACCAGATCGCTCGGGAGGGCACGAAACTCGGGCGGCGTCCACCGAAACGAGTGGGCACCAGCCGCAAGCACCACGCGCTTAGCGCGAAGCGTCTCTCCGTCCTCGAGCGAGGCCACGAAGGTGCCGCCCTGACGCTCCAGCCGCGTCACGAACCGAGGATCGACATCGATCTCGGAGCTCTCGGCGAACCAGTGGCCGTAGCGAATGAACGACTCCAGCGGGACCGGCGGACCGAGGGTCTCACCGGTCTCGTCGTGGAAGCGCTCGAGCGTGAGCAGCCGATCCGGGTCAGAGATGCTCGAAGCCCTCGCGGGGGATCGCAGGCACATCCCCTTCGGCATCCGGTGCCAGGCATCCATCACCTTTCCAAAGATCGTGTGCTCGATCCCGGCGTGCTTGAAGTGCGCCGATAGCGACAGTCCATAAGGACCGGCGCCGATGATGACGGTATCGGTTGAGTTCTCGCTCATTGACTGCTCTGCTTGCCTGATTGTCGAAGGCGAATGGCCACTCTGGTTCGGGCCTGACTCCGTGCGCCGGACGCCACTTCACCAGCCGTTGAGTGGCTCACCCTCGCCCAGGGGTCTCTACCATTGAACGTCGCTCGCAGCCTCATCCGTACGAGTGACGTTCAAATCGATCTGGGGCGACGGTCGGAGATCGATACGCCGTCCGATCGCCCTCATCGCGGTCAAGGCTAGATCGACTGCTGCCGGGAGCGGATCGTCGCGCGCTGCCACTGCTCCGACCCGCGGGCCGCGCAGCGATGGAGCCCACTGCGCCAGCGACAGCTCGCCGGCGCGCATGGCCTGCAGAGCGCTCGGGACGTCCGTCACAAGCCGCACCCATCTGACCCCTGGCCGGGCCTGCACCTGCCTGACTGGCATCTCATTCGCCAGTCGCCAGGCGAGGTAGGGAAAGTCGATCCCAGCGCGCAGGCCGAGCCCGTGCCACGTCCAGACCCGCCCATTGATGTCGAGCAGCTTGTATGCGCGGTCACGCCGGTCGTACTTGAACTCGACCTCTACGAGTCCGTCCCAGCGACTGGCCTCGACGATCGCCTTCCCCCGTTGCTCAACCTCCGGCACGTCGACCGTCTCGACGAGCGAGCTCGAGCGACCGAACTCGCGTGGATACTGACGGATGCGTCTGGCTACCAGCCACGCGAGCGGAACCCCCTGGTGACAGAGCGCAGCAAACGAATACTGCCCCTCGTCGGGGTCCGGGATGAGCTCTTGGACCATGACGGACTCCGCTCCGATCAGCGCGGCAGCCTCCCGCCAAGCCGGCACCAGCGCTGCGCGATCATCGATCCGCCATGCTTTGTCCGCTGTGAATCGGTTATCTCGTGGCTTGGCATCGGGCTTCAGGATCAGCGGAAACCTGAAGTCCAGAGCCCCCAGCTCCGCAACCGTTAGCGGGTAATGCGTCGACGGAGACTCCACACCGGCTGACCCGGCGAGGCTGTGCATCAAGCGCTTGTGGTACGCGTGGCGTAGCACTTCCCACCGCGGGAAGGTGAGCGTGAAGCTCTGCGAGAGACGCTCACGCTCGCGGGCAAGCGCCGCCGCCGACTCGTCCTCGGTCGGAAACAGTGCCCAGCCCTGCAAGCCGTGAGTCGACGCGATCTCGAGGAGCCCATCGCGTTGCTCGCCTGCGCTTCCAACCGGCGCGTGCAGCGTGCGCTGCACGTACCGCGATGCTCGCGCCACCTGGTCCGCATGAGGCTGGCGCAGCAGCCAGACCGGTATTCCGTGCCTGCCGAGACTCCGCACGACACCGAGCGCTCGGATGTTGCAGCCGACGACGACAGCTCCCCGGGGCCGAGACGCTGACGCAGCACGACCGGTCATGCGCACTGCTGGAGAATCGCGGTCGCATGCAGCGACAACGGCCTCTCGTGCTCGGAGCAATACTCCACACGGGCGTCGCCGGCCACAGGTCCCACCACCTGCCACCCTTCTCCGGTGCGCTCGAGCCGGGACTCTGAGCGGCTCCGCCACCAGGCGCTGACCTCGCGCGGCAATGCCTTCCACGCATCCGGATCATCCGCGAACCGCTCCAGGAACCGGCGGTAAGCCTTGAAGACGGTGTCGTCAGCGAGGTAGTCAGGGTGGGTATCGATGCTCGCCATCCCGCCGCGAGACCGAAGGAATTCAGCCTTGCGGACCCACGCCTGCTCATCTCGGTGGCGGAGGATCACAAATAACGTGTGGTCCATCGTCATCGTCATCGGCAGCTCAACCAGGCCTTCGTTGAAGAACGGCAGCCAACTGCAACAGCCTCCGTTGTGCGGCTCGAACGGATCCGTGTCTGGATAGCTGGAGTCGTAATCGAAGCCGAGCATCGGCATCAGGTCCCAGCGACGGTGTGTGGCTGGTGAGCGAAAGCCCACCGCTCCCCAGCTGACGGCCGCCTCATGCATCAGGGGGAGACGCGCGCGGACCATCGCGGCCGACTCCAGATCGCGCCCGTCGTGGTAGAGCCCGTGCACGCCGATCTCGAAACCCGCAGAGGTAAGAGCACGTGCACGCTCACGATCGACGCCGGAGCGCCTGGGGACGAAATTCCAGGATGAGCGCAGACCCAACGACTGCTCGAGTTCGAGTACCGGGTCGAGCGCTTGCACGCCCAGGCTCGTCTCGACGTCATGCGTGAGCACCAGCGCCCATGTGTGGCCGTTCGGCCACGAGGCAATTCGTGGAACCGGTTCGTCGACGATCGACTGCAACAGCGAGTGGAAGAACTCGAGGAAGTCGTGCAGGCAGGTCTCAATCGGCCAACGTGGGAACTGCGAGCGGGCCTGGATCGTTGCGAAGCGGCGGCGCATCCAGATCCTCACTGGCCTCGGCGTGCAGCCGCGACTCCGGTAATAGGCCCGCATCGCAACTGCTCGCAGCCGCCGTGCCGAGCGGGTCACCGTGATCTGGTGATAGCGCTCGCTGAGCAGATTCAACTGCACCTCATCGGGATCGAACGGCAGGAACACGGTTCCGTCTTCGCGCCGCCAGATCGAGGCCAGATGCCCCCCCTCGAGATCGCTGATCTCGACCGCAGGCGTCCAGCTTCCGCCGAACGCCGCGAGCAGCGACTCCGCATCGATGTCAGCCACGATGCTTGCGAACAGGGGTATCGGGTTGGTGCCATCACCGCCGAGCAGGGCCGCCGTCGGTCGTGCGTGATCGGCTGGCGCGCTCGGCCAAAGCAGCGCGCTGCCACCCTCGAGCGCGCGCAGCTCCTCGACCCCGCGGCCGCGGGAGACGGCGGCGGTCGAGTACGGGGTTCGAAAGTGCTCGAGCGCTAGCAGCGGTCGAGTCGCACTGAACAGATAGCTGGACGAAACGTTCTCGGTCACACCCCACTCCATGTAAACGGCGACCCCACGGCTAAAGCGTCGTGCGGTCTCCCCCAGAAAGCTGCAAGCACGCTAGGGCATCCGAGTCCGTTGGCCTATGACCGATCGGCTAGACAATCGACAGGCCACGCTGACCGAAGGTAGAGACACCACCCCATACCGATAGAACGGGTTGGCATCCGTGACCTTTACGCGCGATCCGCTGGCGTGCATGCTTGCGCCAATGGCCTCGATCACATCGATCAACGAGCGCACCAGACTCGCTAGCGATCCTGGCGCCGCAGAGTTTGATGTGCCGCCGGTCACCGCGACCGATCTGACCGCCGCGGTGGATGATTACACCCGCAGCCTGTTGCAGCGCCGGCCCACGTCCAGGCGCGGCCGGCTCGTTCCGCGTGCGCTTGCCCTCGCCGATGTCGTCGGCCTCACGCTCGCCTACCTGCTCGCGACGCTGAAGTGGGGCACGCACGGAGCATCCGGCTCGACTCGAGACTTTCTGGTGTTCGTGGCCTCCCTCCCGTGCTGGATCCTCGTGGCGCGGCTTCATGGGCTCTACCACCGGGACGAGGAACGCGCCGACCACTGCACCACCGACGACATCGTCGGGGTCTTTCATCTCGTGACGATCGGCGCCTGGTTGCTGCTGGTGTTCTCTCGCCTGGGGGGATGGAGTGGACCGAGCCTTTTCAGCCTCGCTGCCTTCTGGCTGTTCGCGGTCTGCATCGTCCCGCTGGCCAGGACGATCGTGCGACGCGCCTGCAAACGCAGCCCGGCCTACCAGCAGAACACGGTGATCGTCGGCGCAGGCGACATCGGACAGCTGATCTGCCGCAAGCTGATCAAGCATCCGGAGTACGGCGTCAACGTGGTCGGCTTCGTCGACAGGGCGCCGAAGATGCGACGAGCCGATCTCCCCGAGCACATCGCGATCCTCGGAGGCCCCGAGCGGTTGCCGGAGATCATCAGTCAGCTCGACGTCGAGCGCGTGGTGATCGCCTTCTCCAACGAGTCGATCTCTGAGCTGTTGACGCTGTTGCGGCAGCTGCGAGCGCTGTCCGTGCAGATCGATCTCGTGCCCTGGCTGTTTGAGCTGATTGGCCCGCGCGTGTCGGTGCACGCAGTCGAGGGCCTGCCCTTGATCGGCCTTCCTCCCGGACGTAGGTCAGCCGTGTCCAGAGCCGTGAAGCGGACACTCGACGTGGTCTGCGCGGGCCTCGGTCTGATCGTGCTGGGACCGGCGATGGCGCTCATTGCGCTGCTGATCCGCCGCGACTCCGACGGGCCTGCCCTGTTTCGCCAAACGCGGCTGGGCACCGGGATGAAGGAGTTCACGGCGCTGAAGTTCCGGACGATGAGGGTCGGCACCGATACCGCCGAGCACCGTGACTACATTCGCCGCAGCATGTCGACCGAGGCGGCGGCCGAGAGCAACGGCCTGTTCAAGCTCGAGCGCTCCGACTCGGTCACGCGCGTCGGCGGATGGCTGCGCAAGACCAGCCTTGATGAGCTCCCCCAGCTGATCAACGTCCTCAAGGGCGACATGTCGCTGGTTGGGCCACGACCCTGCATTCCTTACGAAGCCGAGAACTTCCAGTCACATCACCTCGAGCGCTTCCTGATGCCGCAGGGGATAACGGGACTGTGGCAGGTCACGGCGCGTGCCAACTCGACATACGTCGAGGCGCTCGATCTCGACGTTGCCTACGTCAGAGACTGGTCGCTCGGGCTCGACCTCCGGCTGTTGCTACGCACCCCGCTGCAGCTGCTTCGGCAGCGTGCCTCGACCGCCTGATCTCAGGCGGGACCACCGACGACCGACAGCTCTGGCGTTGTCGGTCCGCTCTCGTCCAAGGACTCGACTAGGCCGTTTACGTAGGCGAAGTGGCTGGCTTGCGTCCGATTGGCCACGTCGAGCTTGCGATATATGTTCCTGAGATGGAACTTGACCGTCTGCTCGGTGACCCACAGCTTGCGTGCAACTTCGTTGTTGGTTGAGCCGGATGCGACGAGCCGCAGAATCTCGAGTTCGCGAGTGGTCAGGGGCAGATCCTCAACTGGGACGCTAGCCCGCTGCCGCGCCCCCGGATCCGGCAGCGCGACTCGGTGGTAGATGTGGCCATTGAGCGTTTCACGGACGAGCGTGGCGAGCGCAACGGGATGAGCGGCCTTTGAGATCACGCCGACGGCGCCGGCGTCGAAGACCCTCTCAAGCCACTCCGGATCCAGCTGGATGCTCAGCACCAGCACGCTGATGCTCTCCTCCTCCGCTGCGATCTCCCGAATCAGTTCTAGCGCTCGCTCGGACTGGTCCATGTCATCCATCAGGACGACGTCGGGCTGTGTCGCAACGAGCGTCATCGCCGAGGTCTTGCGACCGTTCGCACGACCGACGAGGTTGAACTCGCTGCTGTTGTGAAAGCCGATGCGAATCGCCTCGACGATCAGCGAGTCGTCGGCGACGATGACGAGTCGCCTGATGCCGCTCGCAGACCGCAGGCGTGAAGCTGCGGGTTTCATGGCCCCCATCCTGTCCAATGTCACACCCGGCTACCTCGTGGCGACGTCGACCGCCGGACATTCGTCCCGGGCTGGCGAGCAAGGATGCAATCGCCACCCCCAACCTCGCAATAGGCCAGGTGGACCTCTCCGTTCAACGGCGCTGAACTGGCTGCCGCGAAACGCCGTTGCTGGCGAAGCGAGCGGCAGTCGGCCGTCGGCTCGGTCAGCACAGCGCCACCTCGTCGGCCTCGCCGACGCGCAGACGCACTGCTCGCGGCAGCGAGAAGTCGTGGAAGACGCGGGCGTGTCGCCCAACAAGACTGGACACGAGCCGGGGGCCGACGTTCATGACCGTCGCGCCGGGCGCGATGATCGACCGCTCGATTTCAGCGCCGTCGATCCTCGCGTCTGCCCCGATCGATGTGTACGGTCCGATGTACGCATTGCTCACGTGCGCGCCTTCGCCGATGACCACCGGCCCCACGATCACGCTCGTCGTGACCGACGCCGTCCGATCGATATGCACTCGCCCCTCGATCCGGTTCTGATTGCTACTCGCCAGCCGGAGCGTGGGTGGCAGCAGATCCAGGGCGAGGCGATGGATCTCCAGGAGTTCACTCGGCTGGCCTTGGTAGCGGCGCCAACCGTCGGCTGCATGCGTGCGGACGTGCCGTCCATCGTCCGAAACACGTCGCGCCAGCGAGGCCAGACCGGGCGGCAGCTCACGGCAGCTCATGCGACACGCTTCGGCAACCAGCCCCGGACCGAAGATCCCCACCCCGGGGCCATCCGGCGCCGGCGTGAGTGCCGAGCTGTCGCCATCGACTAGCGGTCTGAGCGGCCCGCTCACATGCGGGCTCCCGCACAAGAGGATCAGATCCGCGGAGCCCTCCTCGAGTTCGTCGAGGTGTGGCCTCAGCGGCTCGTCGAGCAGACCGTCGCCCAGATGCAGGATGCACGGAGCTGTTCCCACCAGCGTCGCCGCTGCGTGGAGTCCGGCGACGGGATTGGAACCGTCGCTCGACACCACATAATGCAGCGTCAGCGGCGCCACCTGATACTCGCTGAGGCAAGCTCGCACCTCGATCAACACGTCCGCTGGCCCCGCGATGACGAGATCGTCCACCCCTGCTGAAAGCAGCGCATCGAGTACGTGGTGCGCGATCGGTCGGTTGGCGACGCACTCGAGCGCAGGGATCGCGGGATTGCCGCACGTACAGGCGTCCGGGCGCCGAGTGTCCGTGAACACCACGACTCCTTTAATCAGCATGCATACCTAACGCTCGTGGCGTTGCGCTACTCGCGCGGGAGTCGCCGATGCGACGCGCTAGCGGCGAGAAGAACTGAATCCGCTCGCTGCATGGATGAACGGCGGTCGCCCGGCCGTTGTGTTCCCAGAGGTAAGTGCCTACTTCGAAGCTGGTCAGGGGCGCCCTGGGGGCTCGCTCTGCAGGCTCAAATTGG
>JASHQV010000112.1 GCA_030038955.1 Solirubrobacteraceae bacterium | reverse complement strand
GCGTGTGCTTGTCCGATCGACCAGCGCGAGCTGAACCGCACTGACTATCGAGCGTGCCCGGACCGTGAGTGTCACCAACTTCTCGCGCATTGTGCAGTCGCGTGACGATCGTCCTGCCGCTGTGCGCCTGCCCGAGTTGCCGGATCTCCGGCTGGACGACTTCATCGGTCCGGGCCTTGTCTCGCGCTGATCTGACCGCTAGGCCGGCGCGGTAACCGCCTCCAGCTGCGCCCGCCGTTTGGCCGCATCCACCTCTCGGGTCAGCGTGTCCAAGTCGTAGACGCCGTAGTGCCGGCGCCCGTTGACGAAGAACGTCGGCGTCCCGGACACGCCGCTCTCGTCGGCGCTGGCCACGTCCCGGCTGATTCGCGGGGCGTACACGCGACGGCGCAGCTCGTCGAGGAGGCGGTCGACGTCGAGACCTAGATCGCCCGCGTAGCCGGCCAGGTCATCCAGCGCGAGATGCCCCTGGTGGGACAGCAGCAGGTCGTACATCTGCCAGAAGCATCCCTGCGCCGCGGCGGCCTCGGAGGCCTCGGCTCCGAGCTGGGCGCTGGCGTGCACATCGTTCAGCGGCAGATGCCGCCACACGTAGCGGACGTCCTCGCCGTGCCCGCTCAGCAGCTCCCGGATCGCCCCCTCTGCCTGCCCGCAGTAAGGGCACTCGAAGTCCCCGTACTCCACCAGCGTGACCGGCGCGTCCTCGGGCCCGCGCACGTGATCGACGGCGGGATCGACGTCCTCGGCGAGATCGAGGATGTCCTCGGCGGTGCCGGCGATCTGGCGGGCGCGCAGCTCGCGGGGTAGGCGCCTGATCAGCGCCAGCACCACCCACGTGATCGCCGGCGTCAGAATCACCGTGGCGAGCGTCCCCAGCTTCGCCTCGGCCAGGTCGCGGCCGTGGAACGAGAGGCTGGCGATCAGCAGCGACACCGTGAAGCCGACGCCGGCGCACGTCCCTCCGGCGACCAGCAGCGGCGAGCTGATCGGCGACCGCGGGCCCCGCAGCGCGGGCCGTGAGGCGAGCCACGAGCCGCCCGCGACGCCGAGCGGCTTGCCGACCACGTAGGCGACGACGATGCCGAGCGTGATCGGCGAGCTCACGGCATCGCTGAGGAGGCCGCCGGTGATGTGAACGCCGGCGTTGGCGAGCGCGAACAGCGGCACGATCACGTAGCTGGTCCATGGGTGCAGGTCATGCTGCAGGCGCTCGTTGGGGGAGATCGCGGATACCACGCCGCGCTGCGCCGAGCGCGCCAGCTCCGGCGTCGGCTGCTCGCGGAACGACCGCGTCAGCTCGATCGCCCGCTCGAGGTCCTCGCGCGACGGCGGGTACGCACTGGTCGCGAGCCCGATCGCAAGCCCCGAGACGAGCGGATCGACGCCCGACTTGAACATCGCCACCCACACCGCCACGGCGATCCCGATCGACGCCGCCCGCCGCCCCACCCGCGCGTAGCGCAGCGCCAGCAGCACCGCGAACAGCGCCACCGCGACCGCCAGCGCCGGCAGCGACACGCGGCGCGTGTAGGCGACCGCGATCACCACCAGCGCGGCGAGGTCGTCGACCATCGCCAGCGACAGCAGGAAGACCCGCATGCGAGTCGCCGAGCGGGGCGCCACCAGCGCCAGCACGGCGAGCGCGAAGGCCGTGTCGGTCGACATCGCCGCGCCCCAGCCGCCGGCGCCGCGACCGCCGGCGTTGAACGCCAGGTAGATGCAGATCGGCACCGCCAGCCCCGCCAGCGCCGCGAACACGGGCACCGCCAGGCGGCGGCGCTCGCGCAGCTCGCCGAGGTCGAGCTCGCGCTTCGCCTCGAGCCCAACGATCAGGAAGAACAGCGTCATCAGGCCCTGGTTGACCCAGTGGCGCAGGTCGGTGGAGATGCCGCGGCCGGCGATGCGGATGCTCAGCGGCGCGCTCCAAACCGTCCGGTAGGCGTGCGACCAGGGCGAGTTCGCCCAGACCAGCGCGACCACGGTCGCCGCCAGCATGACGGCGGCCCCGCCGGTCTCGGTTGCGAGGAAGTCCCGCGCCGGCGCGGCCATGTTGCGCGCCCAAGCGGTTCTGCCGCCGGACGCGCTAGGGGTGGCGATGCTGCTCACCGGAGCTGCCAGGTCATGACGATCCCAGGCTGTCACAGGCCCGGGTCATCGGCCCGGCTCACCGGCCCGAGATCCGATCGGCCAGCGCGGCCAGCCGCGCCGGCCGATCGCTGCGATCCTCCTGACGGTCGGCTCCGCGGTAGAGCGCGTAGATGCCCCTGGCGCCCAGGTATCTGAGCGGCTCGTGCTCCCACGGGCGCGGCCTCGTCCCCACCCACGGCAGCTGCACGAGCGGCGTGTCGCGCTCGAGGACCAGATCCCGCAGCGTGCGCGCGGCGAGGTTGCTGGCGGCCACGCCCTCGCCGGCGTAGCCGCCGGCGAACCCGACCCCGGCGGCTCGGTCGTAGCTGACCCACGGACACCAATCGCGCGCGACCCCGAGCACGCCATGCCAGGCGCGCTCGAGTCCAGCCTCGGCCACGGCGGGGAACAGACCGTCGAGCCGCCGTCGCAGCTCGCGCACGGTCTCGGCCGGAACCGGTCCTTCGCGGTCCGTGCGCGAGCCGAACCGGTACGGCACGCCGCGTCCGCCGATCGCGATCCGGCCGTCGGCCGTGCGCTGCGAGTAGGTGTAGGCATGGGCGCCGTCGAGCAGCGTCTCGGCACCGTCCCAACCGAGCGTCGTCCAGGTGCGCTGGTCGAGCGGCTCGGTCACGACCATCGCGCTATTGAGCGGCAACAGCCAGCGGTGACGGCGCGGCAGGTTCGCCGTGTAGCCCTCGCAGGCGACGATCACGGTGCGCGTGCGCACGTGTCCGGCGGCTGTGCGCACGAGCCGCGGCACCAGATCGATCGCTGCGCTCGACTCGTAGATCGTGACGCCGAGGCGCTCCGCCGCCGCCGCCAGGCCGAGCACCAGCTTGGCCGGCTGGATGCGGGCGCAGTGGGGGTTGAACAGCGCCCCCGTCGCGGCCGCCACGTGGACCCGCTGCTCCAGCTCGGCGGCGTTCAGCAGCTCCAGCTCGCACGCTTCCCCCGCCCACGCGCGCCGCTCGGCCAGCTGCGCTTCGAGGCGGGCGCGCTGGGTGGCGCTCTGGGCGACCGTCAGCGACCCGCCGTGGCGCCAGTCGCAGTCGATCTCCTCGCGTTGCACGACCGCGCCGACCCCGGCGACGGTCGCCTGGATCGCCTCGAGCATCCGCCGCGGAGCGTCAGCGCCGCCGCGGCGGCGCCAGGCGGCGGGGCTGCCCGAGACTACGCCCAGCACCCAGCCGCCGTTGCGGCCGGAGGCGCCGAAGCCGACGTAGCGGGCCTCGAGCACGACCACCTCCAGCCGCGGATCGGAGCGCTTGCACTCGTACGCGGTCCAGAGCCCGGTGAAGCCGCCGCCGACGATGCACACGTCAGCCTCGCGCCCGCCCGACAGCGATGCGCGCGGCGGGCCGGCGGCAACCTGGTCCAGCCAGAACGACGGTCGAGGCGGCACCGCCGGCGTCGACGCAGGGCTCGCTGGGGGGTGACGCATCTAACGCACCCTATAGGGCAGTTAGATGCGTCACCCCCCTCGACCGGCGGGCAAAGGTGACTCAGCCCCTGGCGGTCACGAGCCGGCGGGCGCTGGAGCTACGGGCGCGCGCCGGGTGGCGCGGCGGCTGCGGCGCCGCCGCGCGCGAGACCCAGATGGCGCGCCCGATCAACGCGGCCTCGCCGCCGACGACGATGACCGCGAAGACCACATTGATGGCGATGATCAGCAACATTGTCGTTTCCTTCCCTGCCGGTTTACGTATACGAAGCTTTCCCGCCGACGCTTAGATCAACGTCGGAGGCGTGTAGGACGAAGCTAAGGACGAGCTTGCGCGCGAACGCGCTCGCCGCTCGCCGTCGCGGTGCCGCGAGTCACGCCGCAATCCCGGCGGCCGCCGAGCCGACAAAAGCCCGAAAACAGGCGCCTAGAACTCATCGTTCTGGCAAAACGGCCGATAACCGATCTATGGTGGAGCGTGGGGGCCGCTTGGATGGCTGGATCACGGCGACGATCACTGGCTCGATCGGTATCGCGCTGCTAGCGATGCTGGCGAGCTATCTCGGGGGGTCCCCGCCCGCGTGCTTCGACGTGTCCTGGACCGCGGCGGCGCTGGCCGCGATGACCGGGATGTTCACCGCGCGCAGCCGCGCACGGCCGGGCAACCGGACGCGCTGGACGCTGTGGGCGCTGGCCGCGACCGCCTGGCTGGTCGGGCAGCTGGCCCGCGACGTCTACGGGGTCGTCGGGTTCCCCAGCTCGCCGAACGTGGCCGACTTCTCGTGGTGGCTGTTTGCGGTGCTGGTGATCGCCAGCCTGTTGAGGATGCCGCGGGGTCCGCGCAACGTCCGGATCGTGGTCGCGGTCGAGTCGGTGCCGCTGATCTTCGCCGCCGTAGCGCTGTGCGTGGGCGAGCTGTGGGGCACCGCGATGCACTCACACCTGGACACGGCTTCGAAGGTGTCGGCGCTGATCTACCCCGGCCTGTACGTGTCGGCGACGATTTTGATGCTGCAGGCGATCTTGGCGGGTCCTCTGCGAGGCGCCAACACGCGGGCGCTGCGTCTCGTGCTCGCTGGGATGGTGGTGCAGTCGGTCGCATTCATCCTGTGGAGCAGCATGCTGCTGCGGAACACGTACAGCCTCGGCACGACGCCACTCGATCCGCTGTGGGTCGTGGGCCTGTCGGTGATCGCCGTGGGCGGGGTGATGGCCGCCGGGGCGCCGGAGGCGGTCGCCCGGCTGGAGGAGCCCAGCGCGCTCGGCGTGATCCTCCCCGCCGGGATGTTCCTGGGTCTGTTCGTGGCGCTGGTCGTGGCCCAGGTGAACGGGATGTCGGCCGGCGGCGCGCTCGCGTTGCGTCTCGGGCTCCTGTTCTCCGGCACGGCGCTGATCGGCCGCTCGACGCTGCAGGCGCGGCGGCTGCGGACGATGCTCGCGCGCGAGCGTGGCGCGCTCGCGCGCCTGGCCGAGCGCGAGGGCCAGCTGGCGCGCGTCAACGAGCAGCTGGTGGAGGACTCGCGGCGCGACCCGCTGACCGGGATCGGCAACCGCCGCGCGCTATCAGACGACCTGCCGATGTTCGAGACCCGCCAGTGCGATCACGGCGAGCAGATCGCGGCGGCACTGTGCGACATCGATCACTTCAAGGCCTACAACGACCGCCTCGGCCACCTCGCCGGCGACCAGGCGCTGCGGATGATCGCCGCCACCGCCCGCGGCGCCCTACGCGGCGTCGACACCGCCTACCGCTTCGGCGGCGAGGAGCTGCTGCTGCTGCTGCGCGACGTCACCCGTGAGGACGCCCTGCACGTGGCCGAGAGGGTCCGGCTGGCAGTCCAGCGAGCTGCCTTCGAGCACCCCGATGGCGAGGGCGGCGTGCTGACCGTGTCGATCGGCGTCGCCTGCGGCAGTGAAGGGATCGGGCAGTTGCTAGGGCAGGCCGACGCCGCCCTGTACAAGGCGAAGCGGAACGGACGCAACCAGGTCGTCGGGGCTGACGCGAAGGTTCGCGCGCGGCCCAAGCAGGATGCCCAGTCGCTGCCTGAGCGCCACCAGGACCTCGCCGACGAGGGCCCGGTGCCGCGACACCTGCGCAGCATGCTGGCGGTGTCCCGGGCGGCCGGCGCCGGCGACGGCGCCCGGCCCGTAGCGGAGGCGCTGGCGGAGGCGATCCGCTCGGAGCTGTCATTCCACGTCGTCGTCGTCAACCTGCTGGAGCCGGGGACGGACGCGCTGCGCGTGGTGATCGTGCTCGGCGACCAGCGGGCCCGCGATCTGCTGCTGGACTCGTCGCTGCCGGTGTCCGACTGGCAGCGCCTGCTGTCCAGCGGCCAGAACATCCACGGCGCCAGCTGGCTGCCGGCCGGCTCGTGCGACTGGCAGCCCGAAGGGCCCGTGTGGATCACGGCCCAGGCACCGTCGCCGGTCGCCGACGCGTGGCAACCCGATGACATGCTGCTGCTGCCGCTGCGCAGCAGCAGCGGACAGCTGCTCGGCGTCGTCTCGGTCGACGAGCCGGTGCTCGGCCGACGACCCTCCGACGACGAGATCGGCGTGCTGATGGCGGTCACCGATCACGCCTCGGTGGCGCTCGAGCAGGTCCAGCGCGAGGCCGCGGTGGCGCAGGCGGGCTCGGCGGACCTGCGGCTCGCCGCGGTCATGCTGCTGGCCGAGACGCTCGACCTGCGCGACCCGCGCACCGCCCTGCACGCGCGCACGGTCGGGCAGCTGTGCCGAATGACCGCGATCCAGCTCGGCCTCTCGGAGGAGCGGGTGGAGCGGCTGCACGCCGCGGGCGTGCTGCACGACCTCGGCAAGCTCGGGATTCCCGATGCGATCCTGCAGAAGCGGGGCCCGCTCGGCGAGGCCGAGTGGCGCGAGATGCGCCGCCATCCGGAGACGGGAGCACGGATCCTCGAGCACGCCGGCATGTACGACATCGCCTCCTGGATCCGGGCCCATCACGAGCGACCCGATGGTCGCGGCTACCCGCGCGGCATCCGCGGCGACAGTATCCCGTTGGAGGCGCGGGTCCTCGCCGTCGCCGATTCGTACGAGGCGATGATCGCCGACCGCGCCTACCGCCCGGGAACGGCGCCTGAGCTGGCCCGCGCCGAGCTGGGGCGCCAGGCGGGAATGCAGTTCGACCCCGCGGTCGTCGACGCGTTCCTGAAGGCGATGGACGGTGCCACCGCGGACGCCACGCGGCGGACACGCCGGAGGGAGCGATCAGCGGCGTCGCCTGACTACGCCGACTCACGCCCGGCCGGCGAGGCGATCATCCGCGCGGCCGCCGGCGCCGGCTGACCCGCCGCCGCATCATCGGGACTCGCCGCCGCACAATCGGGACTCGCTGCCGCGCTACCGAGACCCGCCGCCGCATCACCGGGACCCGCCGCCGCACCACCGGGACCCCCCGCCGCAGCGTCAACCCCGCGGTCGGCACGCCGCACCGCCACCCAGGCGAGCAGCCCTCCGCCCCCCGGCACCCAGATCGCGATCACGTGGTAGAAGAGCACGGCGCTGACCGACGCCGCCGGCGACAGCCCGTACAGCACGAGCGCACCGGCCAAGCCGCTGTCGAGCACGCCGAGCCCGGCCGGCACCGGGATCAATGTCGCGAGATACCCGATGCAGTAGGCGACCAGCACCGCGAGCACACCGATGTGATGGCCGGTGGCGACGCACGCCGCCCACAGCGCGCCCATGTCCAGCAGCAGGAAGCCGGCCGCGCCGAGCAGTCGCCAGCTGGCGGCCGCGGTCTCCTTCCAGGCGCCGTCGAGCGCCACTCCCAGCCCGCGTAGCGGCAGCGGCGCCCGCGGCCCGAGCCGCCGTGCCAGCAGCAGCGTCGTCCAGGCGACGGTGAGCACCACGATCGACACGAGCAGCGGCCCGCCGGCGCGAAGCAGATCGTGCGGGCCGTCCCCCACTCCCACCAGCAGCAGCGCCGCCGCGACACCGTTGACGACGAAGCCGAACAGCGTCAGCAGGCACAGCAGCGCGCCACAGCGCTCCAGCAGCCGCCCCCGATCGATGCCGTGGCCGCGCAGCATCACGCCGGTAGCTGCGGCCGAGGAGATGTTGCCGCCGGGGAGGATCGCGCCGGCGCCCATCGCCACCCACGCGATCCGTCGCGCAACGGGCCGGGCGGGCTCCGGGAAGAAGCGCCGGAACACGACCACGTAGCTGAAGCAGGAGCCGAGCTCGAACGCGACCGCCGCGGCGATCCAACCCCAGCGCATGTGCCCGAGCTGGCGGAGCACCGCGGCGGGCGGCGCCACCCAGACGAGCACGACACCGGCGACGGCGGCAACCGCGATCGTGATCAGCACGCGGCTGAGGCGCCGGTGGGCCGGCCGCGCCAGCGACCTGGGGGCGTCCTCAGCGCCGCTCCCGGCGGCCCGGGCGCTCATCCCGGAGCCGCCCCGAGATGCCTGGCGATCACCAGCCGCTGGATCTGGTTGGTCCCCTCGAAGATCTGCATCACCTTGGCCTCGCGCATCATCCGCTCGACCGGGAAGTCCTGCGTGTAGCCGGCGCCGCCGAGCACCTGCACCGCGTCGCTCGACACGCTCATCGCCGCGTCGGTGGCCAGCAGCTTGGCGATCGAGGCCTGGCAGCTGAACGGCAGCCCACGATCCCGCCGGCGTGCCGCCTCGAGCATCGCCGCCCGCGCCCCCTCGACCGCCGCCGCCATGTCGGCGAGCATGAACGCAACCCCCTGATGCTCGATGATCCGCCGCCCAAACGTTCGCCGCTGTCCAGCGTACTGGACGGCGCAGTCGAGGCAGGCCTGTGCCAGCCCGACCGCGACCGCGGCGATCCCGAGGCGGCCCGAGTCGAGCGCCGCCAGCGCGATCGGAAGCCCCTCCCCCTCGCCGCCGATCAACCGCTCGGCGCCGACCTCCACGTCCTCGAACACGAGCGCGGCGGTGGTCGAGCCGTTCAGGCCCATCTTGCGCTCGGGCGGCTGCGGCTCAAGCCCGGCCGCATCGCCGGACACGAGGAAGCAGCTGATGCCGTCGCGGCGGTCGTCGGAGGTGCGCGCGAACACCACGTAGAAATCCGCCTCGCCGCCGTGCGTGACCCACGCCTTGGTGCCGCGCAGGCGGTAGCCGTCGCCGTGGCGGACGGCACGCATGCGCATCGCGCCGGGGTCGCTGCCCGCCTCGTACTCCGACAGGCAGTAGGCGCCGAGCAGCTCGCCGCCAAGCAGCTCCGGTAGCCACCGCTCGCGCTGCTCGGCGCCGCCGTGGACCGACACGACCAGGCACACGAGCGCGTGCACGCTGACGCCGACGCCGACGCTCGCCCAGGCGCCGCCGATCTCCTCGAGCGCCTGCAGGTACACCTCGTACGGCAGACCGCCGCCGCCCCAGCGCTCCTCGAACGGCATCGACAGCAGCCCCAGCCCGCCGAGCCGCCGGAAGGCGTCGCGCGGGAAGCGGTGCTCGGCCTCGGCCGCGGCAGCGTGCGGCGCCAGCTCCCCGGCCGCGACGTCCCTCGCCAAGCGGACGACCGCCTCCGCCTCCGGCGTGGGCAGCATGCGCTCTGCGGGCATCGGCTCAATCTAACGGGGGCGGCGGCCGCCGACGCCGTTGCCGGCGACGATGGCCTGGTGGGCCACCGTCGCCGCCTGCTCCGCACGTGGACGTGGGTAGTGCTGATCACTTGGTGGTCGAGTAGATTCGAGGCGGCCGATGAACTACGTCGAGCGCCACGCGCCCGCTGCCGCAAGTGCCGTCCCCGCCCGCTCCACCGCCGAGCTGATCGTCGGCTGCCTGGAGAACGAGGGCGTCACGCACGTGTTCGGGATCCCGGGCGAGGAGAACATCCACCTCGTGCAGGCGCTCGCGTCGTCGTCGATTCGCTACGTGTTGGTGCGCCACGAGCAGGCGGCGTCGTTCATGGCCGAGGTGTACGGACGCCTGACCGGGAGGGCCGGCGTCTGCTCGGCGACGCTAGGGCCCGGCGCGATCAACCTGCTGCTCGGGGTCGCCGACGCCACCACCAACTCGACGCCGGTGGTGGCGATCTCGGCCCAGGTGGGGATGGATCGCGCCTACAAGGAGTCCCACCAGGGGGTCGACCTGGTGTCGATGTTCGCGCCCGTGACCAAGTGGTCGGAGCTGATCGCCACCCCCGACGCGGTCCCCGAGATGATCCGCAAGGCGTTCAAGCTGGCCCAGACCGAGCGGCCCGGAGCGGTCTACCTGGCGGTGCCCGAGGATGTCGAACGGGCCGTTGCCGGCGCTGGTGCCGGCGAGCCGCTGGCGGTCAACGTGCCGCGCAGCGACGAGCCCTCAGCCAGCCAGCTTGAGCGCGCCGCGCAGGCGTTGCGCGCCGCCCGCAGCCCGATCGTGCTGGCCGGCCACGGCGCCGCTCGGGCCGGCGCCGCGCCGGCGCTGAGGCGGTTTGCCGAGCGCTTGAACGTGCCGGTCGCCACCACTTTCCACGGCAAGGGCGTGTTTCCCGATGACCACCCGCTGGCGCTGGGCGCGGTCGGGTTCATGCGCAAGGACTATGTGAACTTCGGCTTCGACCGCTCGGACGCGGTGATCGCGGTCGGCTACGAGCTGCAGGAGTTCGACCCGGCGCGGATCAACCCGGAGGCCGACAAGACGATCATTCACGTCCACCGCTTCCCGGCCGAGGTCGACCGCCACTACGAGGTGACGGTCGGTCTGCAGTCGGACATCCCGCGGACGCTGGATGCGCTCGCGGACGCGGTCGGCAGGCGGTTCGAGCCGTCGGTGTCGGCGGAGCAGACGCGGCGGCTGCTGGACGGCGAGCTGCGGCGCGGGGTCGAGGATCAGCGCTTCCCGCTGGCGCCGGCGCGAATCGTCGCGGACACGCGGGCGGCGCTGCGCCGCGAGGACATCGTGCTGGTCGACACCGGCGCCCTGAAGATGTGGATGGCGCGCCTGTACCCGACCTACGAGCCCAACACCTGCCTGATCTCCAACGGCCTGTCGACGATGGCGTGGACGCTGCCGGGCGCGATCGGCGCGAAGCTCGCGTGCCCGCACGCGCGCGTGCTGGTTGCGACCGGCGACGGCGGCTTCCTGATGAACTCGCAGGAGCTGGAGACGGCGCTGCGCGAGCGGATCCCGATGGTCGTGCTGGTGTGGGTCGACGACCAGTACGGACTGATCACCTGGAAGATGGACCTGGAGCTGGGCGAGAGCCTCGACACCTCGTTCGGCAACCCGGACTTCGTCGCCTACGCCGAGAGCTTCGGCGCGCGTGGCTACCGGATCGACAGCGCCGACGAGCTGCTGCCGGCGCTGCGGGTGGCACTGGCGGACGACACCGTGTCGGTGATCGCCTGCCCGGTCGACTACTCGGCGAACCTGCAGCTGACCGACGCGCTCGGCGAGCTCGACGAGTCGCTGTCCTGACTCACGTCGGCATCGGCATCGGCGTCGGCGGCGTCGGCGGCGGCGGGGCGAGGGCGAGGGCGAGGGCGGAGTCGGCGGGCAGAGCGAGGGCGGAAGTCGGCAGGCGGAGCGAGGGCGGAGTCAGCAGCGAGGGCGGCGGCCGAGCGACCACAACGTCGCCCACCCCTCCACGCCCACAGGGGTGGGCGCAGTTTTGGTCGCTCACGGGCACGTTTCGCGCCGACCCCCTCGCAGACCTGGGGGGTGGGCGCAGTTTTGGTCGCTCCGAGCGGGGTGAGAGGTTGAGGATCCGTAGGAAAATTAGTCGTGGAATTTGACGGCGTCTGACCGTGTCTGAGGCCGTCAGACGCCGTCAAAACCACGAAGTAACACCGCGAAGTAACTCTTCTACGGGCCCTTAGCTCGGGCCGGCGAGCCCGATCACCGGGTGGCCCGGCCTGATCGTCGGCAGCTGCGCGGCGCTGCCGTACTCGAACACGCGACCGCCGGACTTCACCATCCAGTAGCCCTTGCCCTTGGCGCTCTGTGCCATGCCGGCGATCGTCGACACCTTCCGGTGCTGGTGGATCGGGGAGTTGTAGAAGCGCGCGCCGCCGAGGTTGTAGATGTTGCCGTGCGCCGTCCACAGCCAGATGCCGCCACCGGAAGCCGCGACCACGCCGCGAACCGGGTACGAGGCCTTGACGCCGGCGAGCTTGGCGGCGTCGCCGTAGGCGAACACCTGCCCCGCCTGGTCCACCACCCAGTAGCCCTTGCCGTTGGTGGTCACGGCCATCCCGCTGACGCTCGCGAGCCGCCGGTGGGACGGAGAGCCGTGGAACTTGGCGCCGCCGAGCGCGTAGACGTTGCCGTAGGCGGTCAGCAGGTAGAGACCGCCGTGCGGAGCCGCGACCGCGCCGATGATCGGGTGGGCCGGGTGGATCGCCGCCAGCTTGGCCGCGTTGCCGTAGCTGAACACGCTCCCAGCCGCGTCGACCAGCCAGTAGCCGCGGTGGTCGGGGGTCAGCGCCATGCCGGCGATCGTGCTCAAGCGGGAGCGCACCGCCGAGCCGTAGAACGGCGCGTCGAGCCCGTTGTAGACGTTGCCGTGCGCCGTGTATAGCCAGTAGCTCGAGCCGGGCACCGGCCGCACGGTGGCGGTCGCCGCCGAGGTGGCCGGTACGCCGGCGCCGAGCGCGTTGCTCGCGGTCTCGGCCACCTCGAGCGTGTCGCCCACGTCAGCCGCCTGCACCTTGTAGCTCTGTGCGGAGGCCCCGTGAATCGCGGTGCAGCTCGAGCCGGCGCAGCGATACCACTGGTAGCCGTAGGAGGTGGGGCTGCCCGACCAGTAGCCGTGGTGCTCGTGCAGCGTCTGCCCCGCGTACGCGTAGCCCTTGATCGTCGGCACGGCGCCGCTGGCCGGCGGCGCCGACGCGGCCGACACGCCGCTACCGGCGGCCGCGGTGGCGGCATCCAGATAGTCCTTGTCGATGTTCAGCTCGACGCCACCGTATGACTGATCGACGCCGCCGCTGTACTGGTGCAGAAGCTGGTTGTCGGCCCACTCGTCACTCGGCACGTAGGCCGGGTCCGACGCCGTCGCCTCGCCGTTCCAATCGGCGACCCACAGCTCGTCCGGCTCGGGGTAGCTCGTGCCCCACTCCGACACGAGATCCGCGACCCCCGAGCTTCCGCTGCTGTAGACCCCCGACAGGTAGCCGTCGGCGTGCAGCTCGTCGGTCCAGCCGTCGAGGAACGCGAGCACCGCCGAGCTGTTGGCGGAGGTGCGGTCGTAGCCCTCCATGTCGAAGTACAGCGGGTTGCCGGTGCCGATCCCGATCGCCTCGGCGTCGGCCACCGCGGTGCTGGCGGCACCTTTGCCTTCCGAGGCGGCGGACGAAGCGCTGATCCCCTTGCAGCCGCAGTCGTTGCTGGGCGCCTGCAAGCCGACGTAGATCGGGATCAGGTGCCAGCCGTCGGCCGACTCCTGACCGACCCAGGTGGAGGTCAGGTTCGGCTGCGAGCAGGCCCGGTTGACGCCGCCGATGTAGACCCCGACCGCGTGATAGGGCGAGCTCCCCCAGGCCGACATGTCGGAGCCGCTCGGGGTCGAGCAGACGTCGAAACCCTTGCCCTCGTAGACCTCGCCGGGGGTGGACGCGGCGGGGGTAGACGCGCCGGGGGTGGACGCGGCGGCGACGCGTGCGGCCCCCGTGGAGGTCGACGTGTGCGCCGAGCTGAGGCGCGCTGGCGCCGGCGTTGCCGGGGCGGAGGCGGCCATCGCGCGCATCGAGGAGAATCGCAGGGCGCGCTCGATCACCGCCGGGCTGCGGTTCCAGGTTGCGGTCGCGGCGACGCCGTGCGACACCCGGCGAGCGACGTTCTCACCGGTGAGGCCGAGCTTGCCGGCCGCGGCCGCCGGCTCCAGCAGAACCGCCTCGGTGCGCCCGATCGACTGGACCGGGCAGCTCTGCTTGGCGCTTGGCGTGCCGAGGTAGACGGCGTGCCGGTTGAAGCGCACGCAGGTGGCGGGGTCGGCGCTGAGGTCGTACACCGGCCAGCTGCGCGGCACCCGCACGCTGAAGCCGCGGTAGCGGACGGTCTTGGTGGTGGTGGCCGCCGTCGCGGTGCTGGCTACGGTCGGCAGGCTCAGGAGCGGAAGCAGGAGGGTGAGCGCCAGCCCGGCGGCGCGCACGGATCGATGGGCGAGGGTTCGCGGGATCTCAGGCAAAGGAACTGGGGGGAGAGCGGGAACGGGGTCAGTGTCCGTTGTCGGGCCGTGCCGGCGATTGCTTGACCTCGGTTCGCCTACGTCGCATTACAACCCGATCGTTGCGGCTGAGTTGCGGCCGCATTTAGAACGGGTTCACGCGGCGAACGGCAGAGCGATGCCCACAGGCGCGGGCGGCAGTTGACTTCGCTCGGCAGGCGGCGCTGAGACTCGCCCGGTGGGTGCCCGCCGGCACGCTCAACGTCTGTTCGAGCGCCGCCGCGTTGGGCGGCGGCGGCGCTCACGCCGCCGGCGTCACCGCTCGACGGTGGCGTCGATCACGCTGCCGGCGTCACCTCGACGGCGGGCGCGATCACGCTGCCAGCGTCACCTCGACGGCGGGCGCGATCATGCCGCCGGCGTCACCTCGACGCCGCGCCAGAAGGCCACGTAGTCGCGGATCCGGGCGGCCTCCTGCAACGGCTCCGGGTAATACCAGGCGGCGCCGCGGTTGACCTCAGAATCGACCGCCACGTCGTAGTAGCTGGCGGCCCCCTTCCAAGGGCAGAAGCTGTGCTCGTCGCTGTCGCGGAAGTGCTCGCGACGAATGTCCTGCGGCGGGAAGTAGTGGTTGCCCTCGACCACGATCGTGCGGTCGCTGTCGGCGAGGACGGTCCCGTTCCAGGTCGCGGTCACGTGCTTGTCGGAGGGGGTTACGGAGTGGTCGGGCACTTGGCTCATCTCCTCGGCTGTCGGACCCTGTCAGTTTCCACTGTGCATGGTGACACCGCGACGTGCTTCGTAGGCCTCGACGAACTGCAGCCACAGCTCGCTGCGCGTGGGGAACGGAGCGATCGCGTGGGCGAGGCGACGGACCGGCAGCTCGGCGACGGTGGCGACCGTCGCGGCCTGAAGCAAGTCGGCCACGTCGGGCCCGACGAACGTGACCCCGACGAGCACCTCGCGATCCTCGTCGACGACGAACCGCGTGGTGCCCTCGGCGCCGCGGCCGTAGAAGCTGCCACCCGCGGTCGCCTCGGTGTCGAGGTCGACTGCGGTCGCGCGGATGCCGCGTTCATGGGCCTGCTCCAGAGTCAGCCCAACGGCCGCCACCTGCGGGTCGGTGAACGTCACCCGCGGCGGGCCGTCGCGGTCGCTGCGCGCGGTCGCACCGCCGTCACCGAGGATCCGGTCAGCGGCCACGCGCGCCTGGTACTTGCCGGCGTGGGTCTGCAGCGAGCGGCTGTTGACGTCCCCGATCGCGTACAGCCACGGCAGTCCGGGAGCCTGCAGGTGGTCGTCCACCTCCAGGTAGCCCCCACCCTCGAGCCCGACCGACTCGAGCCCGAGCTCGTCGGTCCGCGGCCGGCGCCCGACCGCGACCAGCAGGTGCGAGGCGCTCAGCGAAGCGCCGGAGTCGAGCTTCAGCGTGATCTCGTCGCCATCGCGCCGAACCTCCGAAGCACTGGTCCCCACGTGTAACTGCACGCCCGCCTCGCGCAGTCCGTCGGCCACCTGCTCACCGGCGAACGGCTCCTCGCGCGGCAGCAGCCGGTCGAGCGCCTCCACCAGCGTCACCGTGGAGCCGAGCCACGCCCACGCCTGCGCCATCTCGGCCCCGACCGGTCCGCCGCCGAGCACGATCAGTCGCTCGGGCACGCGCTCGGCCGTGGTGATCTCGCGGTTCGACCAGGCGTGCACCTCGGGAAGGCCGGGGACCGGCGGGAACAGCGGATCGCTGCCGACCGCGACGACGACCGCGTCGGCGGCCAGCAGCACCTCGCCGCCGACCTCGACCCGGCGCTCGCCAGCGATTCTGGCGGCGCCGCGGATCAGCTCGACGCCGCGGTCGCGCAGCCACGGCAGCTGGCGCGAGTCGTCGAGCTCGTGGATCACCTCGTTGCGCCGACGCAGCACGGCCGCGACGTCGAGCTCGCCGGCGGCCGCCTCGGCGGCGCCGGGGACCCGCCGTGCCTCGGCCAGCGCCTCGGCCGGGCGCAGCAGCGCCTTCGACGGCATGCACGCGTAGAACGCGCACTCGCCGCCGACCAGCTCGCGCTCGACGATCGCGACGCGCTTGTCGCTGCGGCTGCGGAGGCGGCCGGCGAGCACCTCACCGGCCGGGCCGGCGCCGATCACGATCACGTCGAATTGCCTGTCGATCTTGGCTGCTCGCTTTTCGCTCGAGGGTTGGCGAGGGGACGTTGTCCGGCTACCCGGAACGCTGGCGCCCCAGCCGGGGTTGGCTACCGAGTGTCTCAGACGTCGGCCAGGCCGGGGGCGGCGAGCGCCAGGCGCCGGCGCAGCAGCGGCGCCACCCGGTAGCGCTCCTCGCCGAGCTCGCGGTGCAGCGCGTCGAGCACCGCGACCACGTGCTCCAGGCCGATCAGGCGCGACCACACGACCGGCCCACGCGGATGGCGGAGGCCGAGCTCGAGGCCGGCGTCGACGTCCTCCGGGCGGGCGTCGCCCTCGCCGATCAGGAACGCCGACTCGTTGATCAGCTGGGCGACGATCCGCCCGAGGATCAGGCCGGGGGCGTCGCCGACCGGCTCGGCGTGGCGGCCGGTGGCGGCGACCAGCTCCCGCAGCCGGGCGAGCGAGCGCGCGTCGGTCAGCGGCGTGCTGGTGATCTCGATCGCGCGGGCGCCACTAAGCGGCGGCAGCACGTGGAAGCCGGCCGCCTCGGGATCGGCCCGATGTAGGGAGCTGTCGTACAGCAGCAGGGCGCGCGGGCCGGCGGTGGTGCGCGGGCCGCTTGGGG
>JASHQV010000111.1 GCA_030038955.1 Solirubrobacteraceae bacterium | reverse complement strand
CGGCGGGCGGAGCCTGCTGCAGGCGTTCGCAGCTCCCGCGACCGAGGCGTCATTCGCTCCGGACCCCCGGGCCGAGGAAGCGTTTGCTCCGGCCCCTGAGATCGCCGTATCCGAGGCGCCGGTGCGCGAGCTGCAGCTGGCCTGCGCCTGACCCACGGGCGCTCATCGGTCATGCGGTTGCCGGTCCTGCGCAGCCTACGGGCTGCGCAGGACCGGTAGACCACCCCGACGGCGAGGACCCGTCGACCACTACGGGCGGCGCATCCTCCCTGGGCAGCCTTGAGACCCTTGGTGGACGGTAGCCGGTCGCAGCGGCGGCACAGATCAGCGGCGCTCACAGCCTCCGATCAGAAATTCACCCCGATCGGCACGGGACTGGCTCCCGCGAGCAGGAAGAACCAGACGACGAACACGACCAGCGTGAGCCCGGCGCTGACGACCAGCACGGCCTCCAGGACCAGGTGCCCCGGGTCGCCGAGTCCGCGGGACCGGCGGTTGGCGCGGTAGACGTCGCTCAGTTTCGCCAGCAGCATCGCGACCAGCACGATCGACAGCACGACGCCGACGAACATCGCCAACAGCGCGTCGCCGAGCGAGGCGCCGAGTCCCTGGATCTGGGATCCCACCCACAGCCACAGCAGCGGCGTGCCGATCCACAGCCCGAGGCTGCCGAGGAACATGATCAGCACCACGAGCAGCGCGCCGGCGCCGGTTCTGAGCACGTTGCGCATCAGGTCAGGCAAACGCAGCGTTCATCGTCGGCGGGGGAAGCCGACGGCCGACGGCGAGCGAGCGTCGTCGCCGGATCACGGACAGCCGGGCCACGGCGCGCGACCGTGGCCCACGGCTAACGGACAGCCAGAGGAGAGCTTGACCTGCCACCAGCCACGAAGCATCCCGATCAGACCGAGCCGCGGGCGCACCTGGTAGACGCCACAGCCGGGCTCCCCGAGCGCGCGCAGCGGCATCGCCTCGAAGCGGTGCCGGCCGGGCTCGAGCAGCATCTGCTCGAGCGCCGCGCGGTTTGCCCGGCGCACCTCGGCACGCTCGGCGATCGCCGCCTGAAGCCGCCCGAGCCGCTCGGCAAGCGAGTCTCGGACCTGCTCCAGCTCGCCGAGATCGAGTAGCCGCGGCACGCGCCCGAGTGGCCCGCTCTCGGGCAGCAGCCGATCAGGGAAGGCGGCCACGAACGCAGCCGAAAGCTCGCGCTCGAGCTTGTCGATCTGCAGCTGCAGGGTGCGACGCGCAGCGCGCTCGTCAACCCCGGGAACGCGTGGCTTCTGGCCGGACGGCGCGGCCGACAGGATCGGCTCGGCGAGCACCATTTAGCTGCAGCTTACCAGTCGCAATCCAACGCGCCGGGAAGTGATGGTCCCGTCGCGGAAAGCCTCGACGCAGCGGCCTACGCCCTCGCCTCCGCCTTGTGCCAACCCTGTCTCAGCAGTCGCAGCAGCAACTCCGGCGGCTGCGCGCCCGAGATCCCCAGCGCCCGATCGACGACGAACGTCGGCACGCCACCGATCCCGAGCTCACGAGCGGCGCGCTCGTCGCTGCGGACATCGTCGGTGAAGCGGTCGCCGGCGACCAGCTCCCACACCTGATCGCGCTCGAGGCCGAGCTCGGTCCCGCAAGCGCTCAGCACCTCAGGATCGCTGACCAGCTTCCCCTCGATCAGCCGCGCCCGCAACAGCCGCTCTTTCATCTGATCCTGGAGGCCGTGCTCCGCGGCGAGGTGCACTAGCCGGTGGGCGTCGAAGGTCGACCCGAGCCGCTGCTCTGACAGGCGGTAGTGAAGACCCTCGGCGGCGGCCAGCTCGCTGACATGGTCGTTCATCGCCTCGGCGCGCTTGGCGGGCAGGCCGTACTTGGCGGCGAGCACCTCGGTGCTGGGACCCGGGATCTCCGGCGGCGCCTCGGGATCCAGCTCGAAGCTGCGCCAGGTGACCGTGACGTCTTCCCGGTGCTCGAACTCCGCCAGCGCGCGCTCGAGCCGGCGCTTGCCGATGTAGCACCACGGACAGGCTATGTCGGACCAGATCTCGAGATCCATCGCGGCTTCCTTTCGCGCCGGTGGGCGCGCTGGCGCGCCCACCGGCGCGCACTCCGAGCAAAGGTTGACTACACAAGCAACACTACCGCACCTGGATCGCGTCGAGCTGTCGCTGAGCCTGCGCCGCCAGCGGCCGGCCGCCCTTGCGCTCGTAGACCTCGAGCGCGGCGCGCGCCGCGGCCGCCTCGTCGGTGCGACCGAGGGCAGCGAGCACGCGGCTAAGTTGGCGATTCGACCCCCGTGCTGCAGGTAGAAGTCGGTCTGCTCGGCGCTCTCGACCGCGCTCCGTGCCCACCATCCTACGGAGCGGTTACGCGGCCGGTCAATCGGCCGTCGCGAGCGCCTCGGCAGCCACCCAGAACGCCTCCTCGATGTGGATCGCGGGCACGCCGGCGACGCCGATCGCGTACAGCAGCAGCGTCCGGGTTTCGGCGCCGACCGCGGAGTCCGGTGCGGGGTCGCCGAACAGCACCGCGTGGGGACGCCGGTGATCGGCGACCACGAGCGCTCCGGGTGAGACCGAGATCGGGTCCGGCACCTCCGCCGCATCAGGGGTGGCCGGGGTGCCGCCGAGCCGCTCTCCCGGCCGCGCGATCCGAATCCCCAGCTCCGCGCCACGAGCACGGTCGCCATCGAGCGCCCACACGGGCACGCCGGTCTCGAGCAGCGCGAGCAGCAGCGCGTCGGCGACGCGGCCCTGGGACCGGAAGGTCCCGTGAAACAGACGCGACAGAGCCGCCTGCTCGGCGGGCGGCCGGGTGACGTCCGGGTCGAGCCCGAGCTGGCGGAACGAGCTCCGGTAGGCAGCGGGCACCCGCTTCGTGCGCATCGTGATCACCGACGCGCCCCGGAAGCCGTCGGCAAGCTGCCGCAGGCGCGCGGCGAGCACGCGCGGACTGCCGCCGTCGCGACCGGGCAGCGCCGCCCAGTACAGCTCGAGCCCGGGCAGCTCCCGCGCGACGTCGGGAGCGACCCGGCCATGGCGCGGATCGATCTCCGCCGGACCGCTGAGGCCGTGCGAGCCGTCGGCGCCACTCATGCGCTGCGAGATGCCGCCAGCAGCCGCGCAACCTGGGCGGCGAGGGCGGCGGGCCGTCGCCACGCGTCGCCGATCAGCCGCCGCTGGACGATCCCGTCGGGGCGCACCAGCTCGATCATCGGACACACCTCGACCCCGTACAGCTGGCCGATCGTGCCGCTCAGGTCGTAGGCCACAGGGATCGTCCAGTGGTGGCGCCGGACCAGCTTCGCGGTGGCGGCGCGGTCG
>JASHQV010000110.1 GCA_030038955.1 Solirubrobacteraceae bacterium | reverse complement strand
GCCATGGCTCGAGATTCGCCGCGAGCCCCCGATCGGCGCCGTGCTATGCGTGATCCACGGGCCAACCGCCGGGCGGCGCTGGGAGGCCTCAGCCGCACGCAAGCATTGCATCACGCCGCCGCAGCAGCAGGTGTCCGCCGACGATTCGCGCCGCATCAACTCCGGCACGCTCACGCCGTGGAGATGGCCCACGAGGGCGTCCCGCTCGTGGTCATCCAGCGGCAGCTCGGGCATACCAACCTCGGTATCACCAGCATCTACCTCCAGGGGATCGACAGCAGCGAAATCATCAGCACCGTCCACGGACGCCCGTCGCCAACGATCTCCGCGACCGCTGGCCTGCTGATCAGACAGTAGAGTGACGAGCCTCGGGTCGGTCGGCGCCCGTCGGCCGACCCGCCTAACACCTTCGGCTGGCGAGGAGCACGTCTATTGAGGTCCAGCGACGGAAGACGTGAGTTGAGCGCAAGGCGGGTCCTTGTTCGTGGTGGACTGCCGCGTGCTACGCGAAAGGAGTGGACCTCCCGGAATGGGGCGGAAGGTAAAGCTCCGACGCCGGCTCGGAGCGGGGGCTCTAACTGGCGGAGCGCATGAGGTATGGCACCAGTTGACGGTCGTTGAAGACGTCGATCGCAGTAGCGCGGTCGTTGGCGATGGTGAAGGCGAGGATTGCGAACGGGATGTCGCCGTCGAAGGCGACCACCCCAGCGGTGCCGTTAATCAGGGCTGGGTGGACAAACGGAGCGTATTGGCGGGCGGCCAGCGCGCCGCGCGCGACTCTGTCAGCGCCGTGCAACTCGACTATGCCGCTGCGGGAATGGGCGCGCAGGATGACGTCCGGGTCGAGCACGGCGACGAGCGCGTCGAGGTTGCCCTCACGGGCCGCGGCGAAGTACGCGTCAACGACCGCGCGTTGGCGTGTGAGGTCCGGCTCTGGGGAGGGTGCCGCGCTGCGGACCTGGCGACGGGCGCGGCTGGCGAGCTGCCGGGTGGCCTGCGGTGAGCGGTCCAGGAGGGTGGCGATCTCGTCGAACGGCACGGCGAACATGTCGTGGAGCACGAACGCGAGGCGTTCCGGCGGGCTCAGGGCGTCGATCACGACCTGTAGCGCGATCCCGACGGCGTCGGCGAGCAACGCCTCGTGCTCGGGATCCTCGCGCGGATCGGTTGAGACCAGCGGCTCCGGGACGAAAGCGTCAAGCGGCTCTTGGGGATGCGCGTGGCGGTCGCGAACGATGTTCAGGCAAATCCGGGCGACGACCGTGGTAAGCCAGCCCTGCAGGTTGTCGATCTCCCTCGCCTCAGCGCGTGTGAGCCGCAGCCATGTTTCCTGCACGGCGTCGTCGGCCTCGCTCAACGATCCGGTGATCCGGTAGGCGATCGACCGCAACCGTGTGCGCTGCGAATCGAACCGGTCTGCCAACTCGAGCTGATCCATGTCACATCACCGCCCAGTTTCGGGTCATGCCCTATAGACCCCAAAGAACCGACTGATGTGACAGGAGATTGCCTGATGGCACGGATCCAAGGAGTACCGCAAAAGCAGGCCGGACCGATCGTCAAGATCGTCTGCCGGCTCATGCTCAGGGGCATGAAGAAGATGACCGGACGCCAGCCCGCACATGGCAGCGGGATCGAACCGGTCGAGATCTGGGCTCACCAGCCCAAGATGATGAGCGGCATGGGCAAGTTCCAACAAGCTGTGCGCAAAGGGCGGAGCGTCGACGAGCGCACCAAGAACCTCGTCGAGCTCAAAGGCGCACAGCTGATCGGCTGCGAATACTGCGTCGACCTCGGCTCACAGATTTGCCGCAACTCCGGCCTCTCTGACCAAGAGCTGCTGGCGCTACCACGCTATCAGCAGAGCGACCTGTTCACCGAGCGCGAGAAGCTCGCCCTCGACTACACCATCGCGGTGATGCGCACCCCCGTCGAAGCAACCGACGGGCTCCTGGACCGCATGAAAAACCACTTCACCGACAAGCAGCTCGTCGAACTCACCGCGCACCTCATGGTCGTCAACCTTGACCGCTTCAACGCCGCCTTCGGGATCCAGTCAGCCGGATTCTCCGAAGGCATGGTGTGCGTACCCCCAGACCGCCCAGCAAACGCGCCAACACGGTTGGAGAGCATCGCCTGAGCCGCCCGACTCACCGCCCACGGGCGTCCCCCTATCCGTACAGTCGCCTTCGGCCTTACGACGCTCCGAGCGCTCTTCGCGCTGCCTCGCTTTCTTGGCAACTCAGGCGCCTAGCTACAGCACATAAGACACCGGTTGGCGCGGACATGGGGCAAACCGGAGGGACCAGTATTGGTATCGCTATTGAGCGTTGCTCAGCGTTGCGTCGATCTCGGCGACGAGAAGATAGAGGTCAAGCTGGTCGGGGTCGGTCGCATCGAATGGATGGACACCGAGCCGCTCCCACCAGGCCCGGGCACTGGGATTGAGGGCTGTGACGACGACGGCGCGACAGGCCGCCTTCTCGTTGAGTTCGACGGCGGTCGCGAGGACGTGGGCCGCGAGCGTGGTTCCGATCCCGAGGCTCGAGTAACGGCGGTCGACCGCAAGCCGGCCGAGTAACAGTGCCGGGACGGGGTCTGGCGAGTCTTTCCCAAGCGATTCGGGGGCGGCTGATCGGTCGATTCCAGTCACGCGATGCTCGCGTACGCGACGACTAGATTGTCGGCGTCCGCGATCACCCACGTGGCGGCCGTATCGCGTCGGCGGTTCTGGCCCGTATATCGACGCAGCCATTCTTCGAGGACCGGTTCGCCGCTGTCGAACTGCTCGCGGTGATGGCGGCGCGGATCCAGGAGCGTCGGGCGGTGCAGCTCAGGCAAGCCAGCTGAAGGTGCGCTTGCGACGCATCGCGTGCGCAAGCAACTGCACCACGTGGCCGCCGCTGCAGGCGTGCGACGGCGATTCGCGCATCAGCTACGGCACGCACATGCGGTCGAGATGGCCCATGAAGGCGTCCCGCTCGTCGTTATTCAGCGCCAACTCGGGCACGCCCA
>JASHQV010000109.1 GCA_030038955.1 Solirubrobacteraceae bacterium | reverse complement strand
CGGCGAGCTTGCGGCGGTCAACCAGTTTCTCCGCGTCCACCAGAGCGCGCCCGGGGGGTCGCGCTCGCTGGCCGATGCGCTGGCGGTGGCGCCCGGGTACGAGCTGGCGGTGGCCGCCGCGCTCGATGGACGCCTCGGTGCCGCGCTGGTCGACGACCGCGAGTCGGCGAATCGGGTGCTGGAGCGGGCCGGGCGCGAAGGTGGGCGCGTACTGCTGGCGGCCGATCGGGAAGCGGCCGCCACCCCGGCGGACGCGTCGCCGGCGCCCGGCACGAACGGGTCGGGAGATCGGCAGGGGAACGCGGGCTCGCCGCCGGCGGGCGGCGCCGAGCGTCTCGCCGAACACGTCGCCGGCGAGCACGCGGCGGCCGCCCTCGCCCGGCGACTGCTGTCAGACGTGTGGGTCGTGGACGAGCTCGAATCGGTCCCCGACGACTTCCCCGGACTCGCCGTGACCCGGCGTGGGCGCGTGTTCTCGCCCGCCCTGCGGGAGCTTCGCCAGGCGGCCAGCGTCGGCGAGGAGCGCGTGCTCGCCGAACGCAACCGGCGCGAGCAGCTGGTGGCCGACAGCGAGCGGGCGGTGCAAGCCGAGCACGCCGCCCGGCACGGGCTCGACGAGCGGACGCGCGAGGCGGCGCAGCGCGACGGCGCCCGGGACGCCGCAGTCGCGGCTCACCGGGAAGCGGTTCACCGCCGGGACGAGGCCGCCGAGGAAGAGCGCCGGCTGGCGGCGGCGATCGAGCGGCGGCGAGCGGCACCGGACGAAGGGTCGGCATCCGCCCGCCGGGCTCAGGTCGAGGCCGAGCTGTCCGGGCTGCGCGCGAGCATCCAGCGCGCCGAGCGCGAGCGCGGCCAGCGCGCCCAGCAGATCGAGCGGCTGCAGGCGCTGGTCGCGCGGGACGCCGAGCTCGGACCGCTGATCGCCGGCATGATCGATGAGCTCGGGCAGCTGGCCGAGGCGATCGCAGCGCGCCGCGCGGAGTTCGCGGAGGCGCTGAGCGCCGACCGCCAGGCGGGCGAGCACCTGGCAGCGGAGCTGCGCGACTGCGCCCAGCAGGAGGCCGCCGTGCAGACGCGCCTGCTCACCGCCGGCGAGTCGTTGACCTCGCTCCAGGTGCGTGCCGAGCGGGCCCAGGATCAGGTGACTGAGGTCCGCGCCGCGCTCGCCAAGCTGGCGAGCGAGCTGCAGCTCGAGGACGCGCCGGCTGAGGAGCCCATCGAGCCGAGCGAGCGCGACGAGCTCGACGCGCGGCTGGAGCGTCTGATCCGTCGCCGCGAGCAGCTCGGTCCGGTCAATCCGCTGGCCGATCAGGAGTACGCTGAGGCGGTCGCCCACGTCGAGGAGCTGGAGCGGCAGCGCGCCGACCTCGAGACCGCGCTGCGCGAGCTGCAGAAGCTGGTCCGTGAGACCGACCACCAGATCCAGGAGACGTTCGAGCAGACGTTCGCGGCGGCGGCGAGCAACTTCGAGGAACTGGTCGCGCAGCTGTTCCCCGGCGGCAGCGGGCGGCTGCGGCTGACGCGTGAGCGCGAAGCGCCGGCGCCGGTGCTCGGGGGAGCGGCCGATGGCGACGAGCAGGACGGAGCTGCCGACGGGCAGCCGCCGGAGGACGGCGGCGCCACCGATCAGCTCGAGCAGGACGACACGGACCTGCTCGGCGTGGAGATCGAGCTCACCCCGTCCGGCAAGGCTACGCGGCAGCTGACGCTCCTGTCCGGCGGCGAGAAGTCGATGACGGCGCTGGCGTTCCTGTTCGCGGTGTTCCTCGCGCGGCCGTGCCCGTTCTACATCCTCGATGAGGTCGAGGCGGCGCTCGACGACCTCAACATCGATCGCTTCCTGGAGCTGCTCGAGCGCAACGCGAGCCGCGCGCAGTTCATCGTCGTCACCCACCAGAAGCGGACGATGGACGCCGCCGACATGCTGTACGGGGTGGCGATGGGCGACGACGGGATCTCGAAGGTGGTGTCGCGGCGACTGCCTGCCCGTGAGGCCGCGTAGCAGCGGCCGTTGCGGCGACTGCCTGCCCGTCAGGCTGCGTAGCAGCGGCCGCCGCGCCTGTCGCGCCTGTCCTGTGGATGGAAATGGGTCTATAGACCAATTTCCATCCACAGGTCGCGGTCGGGGCGCTGCTACGGTCGGCCGCGAGATGGCGCGCGACTGGCCTGATCTGTTCATCGTCGACGGCGGTGTCCCCGCTGCCGTCGAGCCAGCGCCCGCCACCGAGCAGCGGCGCGTCGGTCGCTTCCGGCGGCTGCGGGAGAACCTGCGCAAGACTCGCCAGGCGCTCGGCGCCGAGCTCCAGGCGACGCTGTTCGAGGATCTCAGCGACGAGACCTGGGAGCGCCTCGAGGAGGCGTTGATCTACGCCGACGTGGGCGCCCGCACGACCGCCACCGTCGTCGAGCAGCTGGAGCACGAGGCCACCGCGGGTGGGATCGCCGGGGGCGAGGCGCTGAGGGAACGCCTGATCGAGCTGCTCGCCGAGATCGCCCGGGTCGGCGACGATCGCATCGATCTGCGGCCGAAGCCGACCGTGCTGCTGATGGCGGGCGTCAACGGCACCGGCAAGACGACCACGAGCGGCAAGCTCGCGCACCATCTCAGCCGCGAGCTCGGCCACCGCGTGGTGCTGGTGGCGGCCGACACGTTCCGCGCCGCGGCGGTGGAGCAGCTCCAGCTGTGGGCGCGGCGCTCGGGCGCCGAGTTCGTGCGGGGACCGGACCGCGCCGATCCCGGCTCGGTCGCCTACGAGGGGGTGGCCGCCGGCGTTCGCTCGGGCGCCGACGTCGTGATCGTCGACACCGCCGGGCGGCTGCACACGCAGGACGACCTGATGGCGGAGCTGTCGAAGATCCGGCGGGTGATCGGCAAGCAGATCCCCGAGGCACCTCACGAGACGCTGCTGACGGTCGATGCCACCACCGGTCAGAACGGGCTCCGCCAGGCGCAGCTGTTCTCGCAGGCGATCGACGTTGGCGGGCTCGTGCTGACGAAGCTCGACGGCACCGCCAAGGGCGGTATCGCGCTGGCGATCGCGGGCGAGCTCGGAATCCCGGTGAAGCTGATCGGCACGGGCGAGCAGCTCGACGACCTGCGACCGTTCGACGCCGCCGAGTTCGCGCGCGCGCTGGTCGGCTGAGTCCCGCAAGTCCAGGCGATATCGCGGTGCCGACGTCCGCGCGGACCTCCCTCAACGACCCCACCAGGGACTAAGCTCTCTGCAGCATGTCTGGATGGGTCCTGTGGGCGCTCGTCGCCTGTGGCTTCGCGGTTGGCGAGGTCCTCACCACCGGCTTCTTCCTGGCGCCGTTCGCGATCGGCGGGGCGCTCGCGGCGGCGGCCGACGCAGCCGGCGCCGGCGAGCTCGCCGCGTGGCTGGTGTTCGTGGTCGTCTCGGTGCTGACGCTGGCGTTGGTGCGCCCGCTGGTCGCCAGTCGCCTGCTCAGCTCACCGACTACGCGGACGGGTGCGGCGGCGCTGATCGGCAAGAAGGCGCTCGTGCTCGAGACGATCGACAACCACAACGGACTCGGCTGCGTGAAGATCGACGGCGAGGTCTGGTCGGCCCGCGCGCTCGACGACGAGCATGAGATCGCCGCCGGCACCCGCGTCGAGGTTGTGGACATCAAGGGCGCCACGGCGCTGGTCATCGAGTAGAGGAGGCGAAGCGATGGTTGGAGAGATCGTGGCCGCGGTGGTGGTGGTGCTGCTGGTGATCCTGTTCGCCCGAACGGTGCGGATCGTCCCGCAGGCGAAGGCGGGAATCGTCGAGCGGCTTGGCCGCTACCACCGCACGCTGAGCCCCGGAATGACGCTGCTGATGCCGTTCGTCGACCGTCTGCGGCCGCTGATCGACCTGCGCGAGCAGGTGGTCACGTTCCCGCCCCAACCCGTGATCACCGAGGACAACCTGGTCGTCCAGATCGACACCGTCCTGTACTTCACGGTCAACGACGCCAAGTCGGCCACCTACGAGGTTGCCAACCCACTGCAGGCGATCGAGCAGATCACGGTGACGACGCTGCGCAACCTGATCGGCTCGCTGACGCTCGAGGATGCGCTGACCAGCCGTGACCACGTCAACGCACAGCTGCGCGGGGTGCTGGACGACGCGACCGGGAAGTGGGGGATCCGCGTCAACCGCGTCGAGCTGAAGTCGATCGACCCGCCCGGGTCGATCCAGGAGGCGATGGAGAAGCAGATGCGGGCCGAGCGTGATCGTCGCGCTGCGATCCTCAATGCCGAGGGTGTCAAGCAGTCGCAGATCCTCACCGCCGAAGGCCAGAAGCAGGCGGCGGTGCTGAACGCCGAAGGCGAGAAGCAGTCGCAGATCCTCAAGGCCGAGGGCCAGGCGAAGGCGATCGCAACGGTGTTCGACGCGATCCACAAGGGCAACCCGGACCCGTCGCTGCTGCGCTACCAGTACCTGCAGATGCTCCCCAGCTGGCCCAGGGCGACGCCAACAAGGTGTTCGTGATCCCGTCCGAGTTCTCGCAGGCGGTGGGCGGTCTGACGAACGCGCTCACCGGCGGTGGTGGAGTGGATGGGGGTGCCGGCGGTGCCGAGGCCGCCGCCGAGCAGCCAGCAGCTTCAGAAGCTCCCGCGCAGCTTCCGAAGACCACCGAGGACACGGGTCAGTCGCCCAGCTGATTGACGCCTGACCAGCATCGATTCGACGGCAGCAGCCTGGGTGGCTGCTGCCGGCGGGGAGCCCGCTAGCTTCTCTACTGTGTTCGACTCGCTCGCCGACAAGCTCCAGGCCACGCTCGCCGACGTACGCGGGCACGGCACGCTGAGCGAAGCCGACATCGACGCTGCGATGCGCGAGATCCGGCTTGCGTTGCTCGAGGCCGACGTCAACTTCAAGGTCGTGCGGAGCTTCACCGCCGCGGTCAAGCAGCGCGCCGTCGGTGCCGACGTGATCGGCAAGCTCAACCCCGGCCAGCAGGTGGTGAAGATCGTCTCCGACGAGCTGGCCGCGCTGATGGGGGGCGAGGCCGAGGAGCTCCACTTCGCTTCGCGGCCGCCGACGGTGATCGTGATGGCCGGCCTACAGGGAGCCGGCAAGACGACCGCCTGCGCAAAGCTCGCGCGCTACCTACGCGAGCAGCGCGGATCGTCGGTGGCGGTCGCGGCCTGTGACGTGTACCGGCCGGCGGCGGTCGAGCAGCTGGTCAAGGTCGGGGGCCAGGCGGGCGCCGCCGTGTACGAGCAGGGCACCGACGCCGATCCGGTGAAGATCGCGGCCTGGGCGCGCGACCGTGCCCAGGCGGAGGGCAAGGACGTGTTGATCGTCGACACCAGCGGGCGCCTCCACGTCGACGCCGAGCTGATGCAGGAGCTGGCCAAGATCAAGCAGGCCGTACGGCCCGACGAGGTGCTGCTGGTGGTCGATGCGATGACCGGCCAGGACGCCGTGCACGTCGCCGAGGCGTTCGGCGAGGTGGTCGAGTTCGACGGCGTGATCATCAGCAAGCTCGACGGCGATGCCCGGGGCGGCGCCGCGCTGTCGGTCAAGGCGATCACCGGCAAGCCGATCGTGTTCGCCTCGACCGGCGAGAAGCTCGACCAGTTCGAGCGCTTCCACCCGGATCGAATGGCCCAGCGGATCCTCGGGATGGGCGACGTGATGACGCTGATCGAGAAGGCGCAGGACGCCTATGACCAGGATCAGGCCGCCGAGCTCGAGCGCAAGCTCCGCAAGCAGGAGTTCGGGCTCGACGACTTCCTCGAGCAGATGCGGCAGATCCGCCGCCTCGGGCCGCTGCAGAACCTGCTCGGGATGATCCCCGGGATGGGCAAGGAGCTGCGCGGCGTGAAGCTGAACGAGCGCGAGTTCGACCGGCTGCAGGCGATCATCCTGTCAATGACGCCGCAGGAGCGCCGGCATCCGGAGCTGATCAACGGCTCCCGCCGCCTGCGGATCGCCAAGGGCTCGGGCACGAACGTGCAGGCGGTGAAGGCGCTGATCAAGCAGTTCGAGCAGATGCGCAAGGTCATGCGCCAATTCTCCCAGGGTCGGATTCCGGATCTCGGGGCGTTGATGCGGCAGGGGCGGTAGCCGCGCGCTCGGCATC
>JASHQV010000015.1 GCA_030038955.1 Solirubrobacteraceae bacterium | reverse complement strand
GTCGTGCACGCGTTCTGGGTGCCCGAGTTCCTCTTCAAGCGCGACGTCATCCCCGGCCACCCGAACCACTTCGAGGTCACGGTCACGCAGACGGGGACCTTCCTCGGGCACTGCAGCGAGCTGTGCGGCCTTTACCACAGCCGGATGCTGTTCACGCTGAAGGTAGTGACCCCGCAGCAGTTCCAGACGTACATGGCCGCCGAACAGGCGGCGCAGAAGTCATCCGGGAGCGCGTCTTGAGCACGATCGAGCAGCCGGTCACCGCGACGCCCGAGCGCCAGCTGAGGACCGAGCGCAAGGGGTCGATCCTGGCCTACTGGCTGTCCTCGACCGACCACAAGATCATCGGGCACCTGTACCTGATCACCTCGTTCTTCTTCTTCCTGTGCGCCGGGATCATGGCCCTGCTGATGCGGATCCAGCTGCTCGGGCCCGACCAGCATTTCGTGTCCGACCAGCAGTACAACGAGCTGTTCACCATGCACGGCACGCTGATGCTGCTGCTGTTCGCGACCCCGCTGTTCGTCGGGTTCGCGAACGAGCTGATCCCGCTGCAGATCGGCTCGCCCGACGTCGCCTTCCCGCGGCTTAACCTGCTGAGCTACTACCTGTTCACGTTCGGCGGCCTGATCCTGCTCGCAAGCTTCCTCACCCCCGGCGGCTCGGCGTCGTTCGGCTGGTACGCCTACTCGCCGCTGACCAGCGCGATCTACTCACCCGGCGTCGGCGCCGACATGTGGATCATGGGCCTGGTGCTGTCCGGCTTCGGCACCATCCTCGGCGGGGTCAACTTCGTCACCACGATCTTCTGCATGCGGGCCCCCGGCATGACGATGTTCCGGATGCCGATGTTCTGCTGGAACGCGCTGCTGACCTCGATGCTGATCCTGATGGCGTTCCCGGTGCTCGCCGCCGCGCTGCTCGTGCTCGAGATCGACCGCCGGCTCGGCGCGCAGGTATTCAGCGCGCAAAGCGGCGGGGCCATCTTGTGGCAGAACCTGTTCTGGTTCTTCGGCCATCCCGAGGTCTACATCCTCGCGCTGCCGTTCTTCGGCATCGTGACCGAGATCATCCCCGTGTTCAGCCGCAAGCCGCTGTTCGGCTACAAGACGCTGATCGCCGCGACGATCGCGATCGCCGGCCTGTCGATGACCGTGTGGGCGCACCACATGTTCACCACCGGCGCGGTCCTGCTGCCGTTCTTCTCGTTCATGACGTTCCTGATCGCGGTGCCGACCGGGGTGAAGTTCTTCAACTGGGTGGGCACGATGTGGCACGGCCAGCTCACCTTCGAGCCGCCGATGCTGTACTCGATCGGGTTCCTCGTCACGTTCCTGTTCGGCGGCATCACCGGCATCATCCTGGCCTCGCCGCCGCTGGACTTCGCGGTGTCGGACTCCTACTTCGTGGTCGCGCACTTCCACTACGTGCTGGCGGGCACGGTGCTGTTCGCGATGTTCGCCGGCTTTTACTTCTGGTGGCCGAAGATGACCGGCAAGATGCTGAACAGCAGGATAGGCAAGATCCAGTTCTGGCTGATGTTCATCGGCTTCAACCTGACGTTCCTCGTCCAGCACTGGATCGGCGTCGAGGGCATGCCGCGGCGCGTCGCCAACTACCCCGGCCTGCCCGGCAACGTGACCACGCTCAACATCATCTCGTCCGTCGGTTCGTGGGTCCTCGCCCTATCCGTCCTCGTGTTCTTCTGGAACGTCTACGTGACCTGGCGGCACGGGGTCAAGGTGACCGAAGAGGACCCGTGGGGCTTCTGCAGCTCGCTGGAATGGGCGACGAGCTGCCCGCCGCCGCGGCACAACTTCTACCGGATCCCCAGGATCAGGTCCGAGCGGCCCGCGTTCGAGGCGCACTACCCGCACATCAAGTGGGGCCGTGACTCCCACGGGCTCGAGCAGACGATCCCGGAACTCTCCCAGACCCCGAAATAGGGTAGGTACCTGACATGAAGGTCGAAGGCTGGCTGTTCCTGGGCTGCGGGATCTTCTTCGGCGGCGCGGACATCGTGTACTGGTACACATCCCACGACCCGACCGGCACGGTCGCGCTCGCGATGGCCGTCGGGCTGGCCGTGCTGACCGGCTTCTACGTGCTGTTCACCGGCCGCCGCCTGCCCAAGCGCCCGGAAGACGACAGCTACGGCGAGATCGCCGAAGGCACCGGCGAGATCGGCTTCTTCAGCCCGCACAGCTGGTGGCCGCTGTTCCTCGGCCTCGGCGCCGCCGCCGCCGCCCTCGGCTTCGCGATCGGCTGGTGGATGTTCCTCATCGGCATGCTCTGGACCGTCTTCGCCACCATCGGCTTCGTCTTCGAGTACTACCGAGGCCACTTCGCGCACTGACCGTGGCTTACGGCGATACTACGGCGAGCTACCACCGCGGGGCGCGGAGCGCACCGGGGGGTTCCGGGGGGTCGTCCCCGCGGGCCAGCACTGGTAGGCGAGTATGACGAGCTGGATGCGGTCGCGGGCGTCCAGTTTGGTCAGCAGGTGGGCGACGTGGGTCTTGGCGGTGGCCGGGCTGATCGACAGCTGCTCGGCGATCTCCGCGTTGGACAGGCCGCGGGCGACCATCGCGAGGACCTCCTGCTCGCGTTCGGTGAGCAGCTGAACAAGCCGGTCCGCGCCGTGGCCGGCCGCCGCGGCGCGGACCCGGTCCGCCGCGGGCCTTGCGGTCGCGGCGGCCTCGCCGCTAAGCGCTCCAGGAGTGCGGGCGAACTCGCCGATGAGGCGGCGGGTCACGCTGGGCGCCAGCAGCGCGTCGCCCGCGGCGATGACGCGGATGGCGGTGAGCAG
>JASHQV010000108.1 GCA_030038955.1 Solirubrobacteraceae bacterium | reverse complement strand
TCGGACCCTTGGTCCCCGTGACTCCGCCGCCCGCCGGATAGCACTTGTTCGTGTTGAAGTCGATCACGATCGACTTCACGCCCTGCTGCTTGCCGGTGAAGTACAGCAGCGACGGGCACACCACCCAGTTGCCCTTGGGCGCTTCCGCGCCGTTCTGCGCGGGCTGGCACGGGCTGTTCTGGCGCGTGTCGTGGGTCGGCTTGCCGTCCTCCTTGACGAGCACGGCCTTGGTGACCTCGTAGCCCTGCTTCTTCAGCTTGAACGCGTAGGACTCGAACACCTTCTTCGACGACGCGCGAAGGACCAGGGCATCTCCCTTGCCACGCGCAAGGCTCGTCTTGAACTTCTGCCCTGCCGCGATCGCAATCGCCGCCCCCAGCCCGACCGTCACGCACACGACAGCCGTAGCCGCCATTGACGGCATGCCCCACTTCATCAAAGATCCTCCTCGTCGGTTGCCCCTACTGGCTGGGCAGCGATCTCTCTAGCCTTAGGGCCTATCTCAGTTGGGCGTGCGACTGGGGTGGTTCAGGGCCAAGCTGGGCGCCGCACGTGGTCGTGGCAGGTAGTGAGCTACCTGCGAGACCGCGGGTGGCGAGCCAGCGCCGGTCCCGGGCCACATCCAGGCGTGCGATCCAAGTGGGATAGGTCCTTACTGGACACTCGTCGGCAAGTCGTCACCTATGACGTCGTGGACCGCGGTGCAAGGCGGTACGCCGAGCTGGTGGGACAGGAGGTGACGAACCGGATTTGACTTCGTGGTGGCACCGGGAGCCGAGAGTGCGAGGCGGGAGATCAAGGTAGACATGCTCTACATCGACTCCGTGCACGAACGAGCTGACACGATTGCCGCGCTCTCCGCATCGGAACCGAGTCTCCGCCCTGGCGCCACTGTCGTGTTTGACGACTACGGTCATCCGGAGTATCCGGGAATCAGAGACGCGATCGACGAGCTCGAGCTTACGGACGAGCAGCATCGCACGCTGTTTGTGCATCGTCACGCGTCTACGCCGCCTCGCGGGTGATGGCCAGCAGCACATCGGCGGCGCGCACGACCGCCGGGAAGCGCTTCACCGGGTCCTCCGGGACCCGCACCGACAGCTGCGACTTACCCGACTCGTACAGCGCCTCCGGAATCTCGGCGCGGAGCTTCTTCGCCCGCACGCTGTCGAGCTCGACCGGCGTGACCGCCAGCCGCCCGCCGCGGAAGCTGACCGCCCGCGCCCCCGCCTGCCCCAGCTTGATCCGCGCGGTCTGCAGCAAGATCAGGTTCGCCAGTGGATCGGGCAGCTCGCCGAAGCGGTCCTCGAGCTCCTCGCGCAGCAGCGCCAGGTCGGCGACCTCGCGCGCGCCGGCGATCCGCCGGTGCACGTCGACCTTCGCCTGCTCGTAGGGGATGTAGTCGGCCGGCACGTACGCGTCGACGTTGACGTCGAGCCGCACCGGCTCCCAGTCCTCGTCCTCGCCGCCCGCCCCGTCGGCGGCCATCGCCTGGACCGCATCGTCGAGCATCTGCATGTACAGCTCGAAGCCGAGCGCCGCCACGTGGCCTGACTGCTCGTCCCCGAGCAGGTTGCCGGCGCCGCGGATCTCGAGGTCGCGCATCGCGATCTTGAACCCCGCTCCCAGCTCCGTGTAGTCCGACAGCGCGCTCAGCCGCTGCGCCGCCTCACCGCTCAGCGCCGCCGCCGATGGGTACAGCAGGTAGGCGTAGGCGCGCTGGCGCGCACGCCCGACGCGGCCACGGATCTGGTAGAGCTGGGCGAGCCCGAAGATGTCGGCCCGCTCGACGACCAGCGTGTTCGCCTGCGGGATGTCGATGCCCGACTCGATGATGCTCGTGCACACGAGCACGTCCGCCTCCCCGCGCAGGAACGACAGCATCCGCTGCTCCAGCTCTCGCTCCTCCATCTGCCCGTGGGCGACCGCGAACCGCATCCCCGGACACAGCCCGCGCAGCCGCTCGGCGGTCTCGTCGATCGAGTCGACCCGATGGTGGACGAAGAACGCCTGGCCGCCGCGCTGCTGCTCGCGCAGCAACGCCTGCTTGACGAGCTCCTCGTCGTACTCGCCGACATACGTCTTCACCGGCCGGCGCCCCTCCGGCGGCGTCTCGATCACGCTGATGTCACGGAGCCCGGCGAGCGACATCTGCAGCGTCCGCGGGATCGGCGTGGCGCTCATCGAGATCACGTCGACGCGCAGCTTCAGCTGCCGCAGCAGCTCCTTCTGCTTGACCCCGAAGCGCTGCTCCTCGTCGACGATCAGCAGTCCCAGGTCCCTCGCGCGCACGTCCCGCGACAGCAGCCGGTGGGTGCCGATCAGGATGTCGACCTGACCTTTCGCGAACGCCTCCACGACCGCCTTCTGCTCGGCCGCTGGGCGGAACCGCGAGACCTGCTCGACGCGCACCGGATAGTCCTTGAGGCGCTCGGAGAAGGTGCCGAAGTGCTGCTGCACGAGGATCGTCGTCGGCACCAGCATCATCACCTGCTTGTCATCCTGGACCGCCTTGAACGCGGCCCGCAGCGCCACCTCGGTCTTCCCGTAGCCGACGTCGCCGCAGATCAGCCGGTCCATCGGCCGCGGCGCCTCCATGTCGACCTTGACCAGCTCGATCGCGTCGCGCTGGTCTGGCGTCTCGGCGTACGGGAAGGCATCCTCGAACTCGCGTTGCCAGTCGGTGTCGGGC
>JASHQV010000107.1 GCA_030038955.1 Solirubrobacteraceae bacterium | reverse complement strand
GCGTCGCCGCCGCGAGGGCTTTGTCACCGCCGCACGCGACGCCGGCATCGACGTGGTGGTCGAGTCCGCGCCGTTCGAGGAGCGCGCTGGCTTTGAGGCGATCGGCCGCCTGCTCGGCCGTGATCTGCCCCCGACCGGGGTGTTCATCTCGAACATCAACCAGGCCGTGGGGGCGATGGCGGGCGTCCGGGCTACTGGCCTTCGGGTCCCGTCCGAGGTGTCATTGGTCGGGTACGACGACGATCCGGTCGGGGAGTTCTTGGAGGCGCCGCTGACCGCGATCGCGATGCCGCTCTACGAGCTTGGATCGGCGGCCGTCGACTCGTTGATCGATCAGATCGAGGGCGCCGCGCCGCGGGATATCGTGATCGACACACTTCCGAAGCTCGTCCTGCGCGCCTCGACATCGCCTCCCTACGCGGAGCCGGCAGCCCGCTGAGCCAGTGCTGATCGACGCTGCCGTCTTGACCGCTCCGAACGAGCCGCTCGAGCTTCGGGAGCTCGAGCTCGCCGAGCCGCACCGAGACGAGGTCCGCGTTCGCCTGCTTGCCTCTGGCATCTGTCACAGCGATCTGTCGTTCATCGATGGTTCATGGCCGGCGCCGCTCCCGATCGTGCTCGGGCACGAGGGGTTCGGCATCGTCGACCAGGTCGGCGAAGGAGTCAGCGCGCCGCGACTCGGAGATCACGTCGTGTTGACGTTCGCTCCGGCCTGCGGACGTTGTCGGTTCTGTCTGGAAGGCCGCGTCAACCTCTGCCTGCTGGCGGCCAAGTGCATGGACGGCGGCTTCATGTGGGACGGCACCACTCGCCTCAGCCACGAAGGTCAAGCGGTCCATCACCTCGCGCTCGTGTCTTCGTTCGCAACGCACGCGGTCGTGCCCGCGGCGGGTGCGATTCCGGTCGACCGTCGTCTCGATCCGGTTGTCGGCTGCCTGCTCGGCTGCGGCGTGACGACCGGGATCATGTCGGTCACGCGCCGCGCTCAGGTTCGGCCGGGTGAATCGGTGGCGGTGTTCGGTTGCGGAGGAGTCGGGCTGTCGGCGATCGTCGGCGCCCGGCTCGTGTCGGCGTGGCCGATCGTGGCGATCGATCCGGTCCAGAACAAGCGCGAGCTTGCCTTGGAGATGGGCGCGAGCCATACCGTGGATCCCGCGGACGGTGATCCGGCCGCGCAGATCCGCCAACTGATTCCCGGCGGCGTCGACCATGCCTTCGAGGCGATCGGGCGCCCCGCTGTAGCAGCGACGGCTTTCGCTGCCGTGCGCGACGGAGGCACCACAGTCCTGATCGGACAGCCCGCAATCGGAGTCAAGGCCGCCTTTCCGGTCTACGACGTGACGCAGTTCGAGCACACGATCCTCGGCTCGAACCTGGGCGCGTCGACGCCTGCGCTGCACGTTCCCCAGCTCGCGCGGCTGGTCGTCGAGGGCCTGCTCGACCTCTCCCCGCTCGTCACCGACTGCTTCCCGCTTGCGCAGATCGATTCTGCGCTGAGGATCATGACTTCGGGGCGCGCCGGCCGCGTCGTGCTGGAGCTCGCTGCGTCGTGATCGAGCTGTGCTCTCCGGAGGTGGCAGTCACGCTCGATCCCTCACACGGGGCGGAGATCCTCGATCTGGTGGATCGGCGCTCCGGGCGGCAGCTCTTGGGCAAACCCCCGTTTGAGCCGGCCCCACCTCGCGGCGGTGATCTCGACGAGGAGACGTGGACCGCCAGTTACCGCGGCGGCTGGCAGATCGTCGCGCCGAATGCGGGCAATGCCTGCATCGTCGGCGAGGAGCGACATGGCTTCCACGGGCGCGCCTCGGTTGACCCGTGGGACGTGCTCAAATGCGAGCCGGCGAGCGCGGTGCTGCGCTGGGTCGGCCATGGCCTGGAGTTCACGCGTCGAATCGCGGTGGTTGGCCGTACGGTGTGGGCCGAGCTCAACTGGACGGCCACGGACGGTCGTGCACCGTTGGTGGCCGTCGAGCACATCGCGTTCGGGCCCGAGCTACTCGATCCCGAAGTGGAGGTGATGGCCGACGCGTGTGCGCATGAGCTGGACGAGCAGCACGAACCTGCGCATGGTCCGGCAGCGGGGGTGCGCTGGCCAAGGTCGCGGCTGCTCGACGGGCAGATCGAGCAAGCCGGAAGGTGGCCGCTGGCAAGCGAGCGCTCGCGTCTCACGGCGCTCACGGGTTTCACGCGCGGGCGAGCTGACGTGCGGAACACGCGCAGTGGGCGTGGAGTCAGAATCGATTGGGACTGCGCGAAGCTCCCGGCAGCGTGGCTCTGGCACGAGGTACGCGCGTCTGCAGGCGTGTGGCGACGAGAGGCGCAGCTGATCGCCTTCGAGCCCGCCTCGGTGCCACATTCGCTCGGCCTCGCAGAGGCGGTGGCCCGGCGGCAGGCATTCTCGGCGGTGCCCGGCGAGCAGGACGGCTACCGGCTCTCAGTGACGCTGCTGAACGCTTGACAGACGGCGCCATCGCCAGTAGCGTGGTCCCTGCGCACAAACGTTTGCCTATGCGCGGAAAACGATTGCTGGGCCACTCTCGTGTTCACCAAGCTCAAGCCCAAGAAGCAGCACAGCAAGTCGACCGCGACGGCATCGATCTATTACGCGTCGGATGTCCACGGCTCGGGCTCGCCAACACGGGTCGCATGTTTGCGATCTTCGGCGTCACGATCGCGTACTACCTTGTAGCTCGATGGGTGCGAGGCCGCGAAGGCGTGAACCTCGACCTCGCCTACGCGGAGATCCCGCCAGAGTGAGCAACCTCATTCCCGATCGGAGCCGCCGCACTGCTCGTCGCACTTCCTCGCCTGTGCCATGCCGGTGACCACCGCAGTGGTCACCGGCGCCGCCAAGGGGATCGGGCTTGCGATCGCTGAGCGTCTGATCAGCGAGGAAGCGCACGTAATCGCGTTCGACCGCGATGCCGACGGCCTCTCGGCGGCGGCATCGCGCCTCGGCGAATGCTACGAGCCGCTCGTCGGCGATGTTGGCGAGTGGGACGACCACGAGCGCGCCGCGGCCGCGGCCGAGGCCGCCGGCGATCTGCGCTGGTGGGTGAACAACGCCGGGGTCGACTGGGTGTCCGCGGCGCATGAGGCCACGCCGGAGCACATCGAACAGGGGTTGCGCGTGTTGCTCAACGGACCGGTCTACGGCGGCGCCGTTGCGGTGCGCCACATGCTGCACAGGCGGACTGGCTCGATCGTGAACATCAGCTCGGTGCAGGGCATCGCTGCGTACCCTCGCTACTACGTCTACGACATCGCGAAAGCGGGCGTTCTGATGGCGACCAAGAGCATTGCCGTCGACTATGCGCCGTTCGGCATCCGTGCCAACGCCGTGCTGCCCGGCTGCATCGAGACGCCGATGACCTACGAAACGCTCGACCCGCGCCTGCCACGGGAGGAAGCGCTCCGCCGGGAGGGCGAGCAGGCGCCGATGCTGCGGGTGGGACAGCCGCACGAGATCGCCGAAGTGGTTGCATTTCTGCTGTCCGATCGCGCCGCGTTCGTGACCGGCGCCGGGCTGGTCGCGGACGGCGGAACGAGCGCACGCGTCTACCCATTCCCACCGCTCGACCTGGACTCCCTGTGAGCCAGCGGCTCGATCGTAAGCGGACGCTCGTCACCGGGGCGTCGAGCGGCATCGGCCGCGAGGTGGCGCGCCGATTCGCCGCCGAAGGCGCCGCGGTTGCTGTAGCTGGTCGCGACGAGGAGCGGGTGCAGCGCACGTGTCAGGAGATATCGGCGGCAGGCGGGCGAGCGATACCGCTGCTTGGCGACCTCTCGACGGAGGAAGGCGCCAGCGCAGTCGTCGGCGAAGCCGCTGCCGCGCTCGGCGGTCTCGATGCCCTCGTCAACAACGCGGGCATCGATGCCGAGCATTGGAAGGCGGTCCACGAATGGGAGGTCGACCTGTTCGATCGCATCCTCGCCACCAACCTGCGAGGTCCGTTCCTGGTCGCTCGCGCTGCGATCCCTCACCTGCTAGACGCTGGCGGCGGCTCAATCGTCCACATGAGCTCGGTGTGCGCGATCACGGTTTGGGCCGGAGACTGCGCCTACGACATCTCCAAGGCCGGCCTGAACATGCTGTCCGATCACATCGCCGTGGAGTACGGATCTCGCGGCATCCGGTCCAATACGCTGATGCCCGGCGCGATTCGCACGGAGCTGCACGAGTCGGTGATGGAGGCGATGGGCGACGGCGGGGCATTCGAGCGCGAGCTCCTCGCCCGCCACCCGATCGGCCGTTTCGGCGAGGTAGACGATGTCGCCGACGCGTGCGTGTTCCTCTGCTCCGACGAAGCGCTCTTCCTCACCGGCGCCAATATCTCGATCGACGGCGCCTACAGCCGGGTCTGAGGAGCCGTGCGCGTCACGGACGTCCGCTGCCACGTCCTGCTCGACCCCGGCTACGACGTGACTGCCACGAGCTCGGCCCAAGACACGATCGTCGTCGAGGTGCTGACCGACGCGGGCGTAACCGGCATTGGCGAGACCGATCTGAACGCCTGGGTGACGCGGGCGTGCATCGAGGCTCCGGGAACGCATACGATGGATCTCGGGCTCCGCGAGATGCTGGTCGGTATGGATCCGCTTGATCCAGAGACGGCTTGGCGCGAGCTCTATGTCGGCAGCGCGATGTCCGGCCGCCGTGGGGCGGTCGTGCACGCGCTCGGCGCGCTTGACATCGCGCTCTGGGACATCTGCGGGAAGGCACGCGGGGTGCCCTGCTGGAAGCTGTGGGGAGAACAGGCGACCGACGAGCTCACGCCGTACGCCTCGCTCCAGCCCGAAGTCAACTCCTACGACGAGTACGCCGAGTCGATTCTGAGCTGGGCGTCTCGAGCGGTCCGCCTCGGCTTCCGGGCGGTCAAGCTCGAGGCCACCTTCTCGGGCCCGTATCGGCACCGTGGCCTCGATGAGCCTGACGAACGGATCGCCGAGGTCGTGACGGCAGTCAGGCGCGAGGTTGGCCCAAGCGTCGAGATCATGGTCGATGTGCAGTACGCGTTCGACTCGGTCGCCCGCGCCCTGGCGACGGCCGAGCGTCTCGCCGAGCAGGGTGTCTTCTTTCTCGAGGCGCCGTTGTGGGCCGATGATCTCGACGCCTATGGGGAGCTCTCGCGCCGGTCTCCGGTCCGGATCGCCGCCGGCGAGTGGCTCTCGACCCGCTTCGAGCACGCCGACCTGATGGACCGCGGTGGTGTTCAGGTCGATCAGCCGGACGTCGGGCGTGTCGGCGGGCTCACGGAGGCGCGTCGGGTATGTGCGATGGCCGCTGAGCGGGGGCGCCTCGTCGTGCCGCATGCCTGGAAGACGGGAATCTCGGTCGCTGTGGCGGCGCAGCTCGCAGCCGTCACCCCGCAGATGCCGTTCTTCGAGTTTCTGCCGAGAGAGTTGTGCGAATCCGCGCTGCGCCAGGAGCTCGTCGACGACGGACTGCGTTATCAGAGCGGTGTCCTCGGTTTGCCGGAGCGACCCGGCATCGGCGTCGAGCTCGACCCCGATGCGCTGGAGCGCTTCGCCGAGGCCGGCCGTCGCGTGCGTGGCGGCATCTACGGGTAGTGCAAAGGTGCTCCGGATACAGGCGCCGGGAGCGATTTGACGGCGTAGCCGCCGAGGCTCGCGAGCGCGACTTCGCCCAGTCCGTCGCCGAAGTATGTGACGTTCGTCGGCATGATCATGTGGATGCCGGTGGGATCGTCGAGCAGGAGCTCTGGCTGCCCACCGCCCGGCGGCACGCGGAGCAACTGGAACGGGTAGTAGCAGCCGATCAGGAAGCCGCCATCGGCGTCGAGCGCGACGCCGTCGGGAACCACGCCTGGCAGCGCCGTGACCAGCTCTGGCCCGGAGCTCGCAAGCCGACGCAGGCATGGCGTGAAGCTCTCGAGCCAGTGCACCGAGCCGTCAGGGCCGATGCAGAGGCCGTTGGGGAAGTGCAGGGGCTCGATATCGATCACCTCGGCGTCGCCGCCGTTGGCGGGAACGTGGAGTAGGCGCCCGTCGCGCACCTCGAGCGCCTCGGTACCGGAATCTGACAGCCACAACGATCCGTCGGGTGCAAATGCGGCCCAGTTGGGAGTGATGATCGGACGCCCCGCGGCCGACTCACACCAGCGCTCGGCGGCGGCGCTGTGCCCATCGACCCTGATCACCGCTCCGTGGGCGGCGTCGCAGACGTACACCGAGCCGCTCGCGTCGAGGCAGATTCCGAGCGCGGAGCCACCGATGTCGGCGATCTGCTCGTGTTCGGCGCGTGCGGGATCGATGCGGTACACCTGACCGGCCTCGCCGCCCGCATAGAGCATCCCGTCGGGTCCAAGCGCGACCCCTTCCGGATGGTCGAGGCCATCTGCCAACGTCCTCAGCTGCGAGAGCTCGAGCGGACTCACGCGATCGACTCCGGCGTGCGCCGCCGAGCTGCCGCTTCGAACTCCTCCAGCGCATCGCGGTTGAGCTCCACGCCGATGCCGGGGCGTTGCGGAAGCCCCAGCCTCCCGTCCACGAGCTGCAGTTCGTCGTTCACCAGCTCCCGCCGCAGCGCAGACTCCGCCACCTCCGCCGGCACGTACTCGAAGAACGGCATCTGCGGGGTGATCGCCGCGAGCTGCGCTGTGGCTGCGATCGTGATCCCGGTCTTCCAGCCGTGGGGCACGACCAGCCGGTTCCGTGCAGCCGCCAGGTCGCAGACACGGCGTGCCTCCGTCAGACCGCCCGCCCGACCCACGTCCGGCTGCACAATCTGGACCACACCGCGATCCATCAGGTCGAGAAACTCAAAGCGCGTGGCAAGCCACTCACCTGCTGCGATCGGAATCGGCGAGCGGCTGGCCAGCTTGCGATACCCGTCGAGATCGTCGATCCACAGCGGGGTCTCGCAGAAGAACACGTCGTAACCGGACCACGCCTCGAGCACCTCCAACGCCCGATCCACCGAGTCCCAGGCGTAGGCGACGTCGACCATGATCGTGAAATCAGGCCCCGCTGCGTCCCGCACAGCGGCGATGATCTCCACCATCCGCTCGTCAGATTCGTCGAGGCTCGTGCTGGCATACGGGCCGGTGATCAGGAGCTCGAGCTTGGCTGCGTGGAACCCCAGCTGCTTGACCCACGTGACCTGCTCGACGTAGCTCCGGTGGAAGTCATCGAACGTG
>JASHQV010000106.1 GCA_030038955.1 Solirubrobacteraceae bacterium | reverse complement strand
CCGGTGTGCGGGGGCCGCCGGCCACCAGCAGCCGCGTGCCGTGCCGCGCGCAGGTCGCGACCAGCTGCGAGACGCCCGCGGCAAGTCGGGGGCGCAGGGCGATCGCGGCTTGCGGGCCGCGATCGCCCTGGCGACGGAGCACCAGCACCAGCTCGCCCCCCGCGGGCCAGCTGCGGGCGACCGCCGGGAGGCGCGTGTTCGTTGCGCTTAGCGTCCACCGGCGCCCGTCGAGCTCGGCGCTCGCGGTGCTGCCGTCGAAGCTGCCGTCGACCGCTTCGAGCCGGCCCGCCACCGCGAACGCCGGGCCCCACGGCGAGCCCGCCGCGGCCGCCACCGCGGCGGCGAGCTCGAGTGGATCCTCGGGTGCAGGGTGGGAGCCGAGCGGCTCGATGCGGACGACCTCGAGGCCGTCCGCCAGCAGCCGCGGCGAGTCCAGCACGATCGCGTCGAGGCGGCGGACGGGGCGGTCCGTGCGCGTGCCGACCACGGTCACGCCGGAGCGCAGCACCCGGGCGGAAGCGGCGTTGTCGGCGTGCTCGGCGCCGACGATCGCCGCGCGCGGGTTGACCAGCAGCAGCGCCGTCAGCGCTCGCGCCGGCTGCCGAGTGACGACCGCGGTCAGCGCCGCGTAGGCGAGCGAGACCGCCCCGATCGCGTCCATGTACGTGTCGTATGCGGTGCGCGGCGGCTGCCCGACGCGCCGATCGTTGGAGAATCGGCCGGGACTGGTCAGCTCGACGACTAACGGGCCGCCGGCGACGAGTGCGCCAGCCTCGACGGCGGCACCCGGCGCCAGCGGCGCCGGCAGCCCATCGGCGCCCGTGGCGGTGCCGAACCCCTCGACCACACGACCGGGCAGCGGCGCCCGCTCGCCGGCGCCCAGCCGCAACCGGTCGCCGGTGTGCGGTCGCGGCATCTGCTCGACGCGCCGCTCGTAGTCGCGCCAGGCAGCCTGCCGTGCGCGGACCTCGACCAGCAGACCGGCGGCGCCAGCCGCCGCCACCGCCAGCCCCAATGGGCTGCCGGACAGGGTCAGGCTGACGATCGAGGCGCCGCCAAACAGCACTTCGCTGCGGGTCGGGCCGAGCGCCTCGCGGATCCCGTTCGCAACCGGCGGCACGCCCTCGACGATGCCGAGCGCGGCCGCGACCTCCGCCGGCCCGCGGATCGTCACCGGCGCTCCCTGCGCGCCGGTCGCGCGTCGCAGCGCGAGCAGCGCCAAGCCGGCGAGCGCACCGGCCGTGCGCGCAGTGCTTCCGATCAGCGGCGTCGGGTCAAGCGGGTGGCGAGGAACGTCCTCGCCTGGCAGCGCCGGCAGCTCGATCGCGCCGATCTCGTCGAGCAGGCTCTGGAAGTTGACAGTCTGCTCGGAGAACTCGACCAGCACCCGTCCGGTCAGCACGCTGGCGCTCGCGCGACGGACGTCCGGGCGTCGCATCAGCCGGCGCACGAGCCGGCGGCCGAGATCGGGATCGCGGTCGAGCCCATGCACCGCGATGCGCGCGCGGCGGGCCGTGCGCCGCACCGATCTGCCGGGACCGTCGTCGTCAGCCGGCGTGGTGGTGGCGTCGTCCGAACGCGTCGCGACGCCGGTTGGCTCGTGTGAGCTGGTCGTGGCATCGACGGGATCGTCGGAGCCCGTCGCCGCGCTGGCGCCGGTAGCCGCCGCCGGCAGCGACGCGACGATCCGCGCCAGCGCGGTCACGAGCCCAGCTTCCCCGACCGTGGCCTCGTCGTAGAGAACGAGCACGTTGCCCGTCGTCGAGTTGGCGCGCACGCTGCTGACGCCGTCGAGCTGGCCGAGCCGCCGCTCGATCAACCCGGGATTGCCGCCGCTCCAGCCGGGAAGACTGATCCGCGCGCGCCCCGCCAGCGAGCGGATCACGCGCGGCGCCTGGTGCGTACCGGTGGTGCTCATGCAGAGGGCGTCGTTACGCAGACAGCGCCTTCAGCGACCGGCGGCGGCCTCGCTACAGCTCACGCTTGCGCTCCTGCGCCTCGGCCCAGATGTCCTCGGCTTCCTCGCGAGCGCGCGCGAGCGACCGCGACAGCCACGAGCCGAGCCGCTCACCCCACTCCGCGACGAGCTGCTCCGCCCGCTCGAGGTCGGACCCGTCCGGAGCCGCTGCGCGAGCCCGCTCGCCGTTGCCGGCGTGGTCGTGCGCGGGGTCCGAATCGCTCATGTGCTCGCCGGCTGCGAGGCTGTGCGCGTGCTCGAACGTGGGGCTGTGCGCGAGCCCGGGCGCGAGCCCGCGCGTGCGCTCGAGCGCGAGGCCGTGCGCGAGCCCGAGCCCGAGCGCGAGCTCGTTCGCGAGGCGCTGCTGCGCGCGCGTCTCGCCGTCGGCGCAGAGCGGCTGCCCGAGCTCGAGCCGTTGCTGGAGCTGCCGCCAGCGCCCGCGAGGCCGATTCCGCCGGCCACGCCACGCGTCGCCGATACCGCCAGATCACCCGCCTTGAGAGCACCAGCGACGCCGTACACCGCCCCCTGACGCGCCAGCTCGCGCGCCCGCGGCGAGATCACCAGCGCGGTCGCCGCGGCCGCCAGACCCACCTGCCCACCGATCAAGTTCCCAGGACCCATCTGCGTATCCTCCTGCGCGTTCGCGTTCTCGCTTCTGCCGTACACGGCTGCCAGTCGGAGGCGTCGGGTAATCGGGTGGCTTCACCGCGAACGGACGGATCGCCCGCTATACAGCGCGGCACCTGTAGACGACGCCGCCAGCGATCCGACGATAGCGAACCTGAGCCGCGCTAGGCGGAGATCTTGCAGACGATCAGCTGCGCTGCTTGGCGATCTCGCGGACCACCAGCTGGCCGACGATCGCGCCGACGACCGCTCCCACAGGACCGGCGAGCAGTGCGCCGACGCCACCGCCGGTCGCGCCGCCAACCAGCGTGAGGTTGTCACGTGTCCCCTGCTGCTGCTCTGCTGCCATCTCGTCACCTCGCGTGTTCGTCTATCGGAGCAGACGGATCGTACGGCCTTCTGGCTCAGCGGGCTCCGGTCACCGGCCCGCGCCCCGGCCGCGCGGGGCTAGGCGTGGTCTTGCTCTATCAAGATGCGGGGTGCGGGGGGCGAGGTCACCGGCGTGCCCCACAGCACCATCAACAGCCTGTTGATCGTCGTCATCGCACTGGCTCCAATCGCTGTCCCGAGGGTTGTGCGCCGCCAGCATCACCGATCACTCCGCGAAGGTCGTGAACAGGACGTAAACGCTGAAGATCGTGATGCTCCCGGCGGCGACGCTCGCGATCCCGTCGTGATCGGGTGGCTGACGAGGTTGCGCACTAGCTCTGGCTTGCGCCGGTGCCGACCACGGGTCACACCGTGGTGCGGCAGCCGGGGCACAGACCGGAGATCACGAGCTCGGCGCTGTCGGCCATGAATCCGGCCGTGGCAGCAGCGTTCAGCAGCGCCGAGGCATCGAATTCGCCGTCCAGATCCTCCACGCGCCCGCAGTGACGGCACACCGTGTGCTGGTGCGGGTCGGTGCGGGCGTCATACAGCGCCACCGATCAGATCGCCCACCTCCAAGAGCGCACCATCGACGATCGTCTCCGAGCCGTCGCCGCCGGGCCGGCTCGCCCGCTCGGGGGAGGGGCTCAGCAGTGAGCGCACGCTATCCCGAGTGCGCCTGGTCGCCACCGCCCTCAGCTAACCGGAGGTCGCGAAGATCACGATCAGCAACGCGCCATCGACCACCTGGCCGATGATCGCGGCGACCACTGCGGCCACGACCATCAGCACAAATGACCACACCCGGCGAGCATCGTCCAGGCGGCCGCTCGCGCGCCGGGACTCGTCCCCCGCAGGTGCTGCCGTGGCATCGACGGGTCGATCGTGACCGTAATCGATCTGCCGTGCTGCGCCCTGCGTCAACTCTCATCTCCGTGGTCGCGGCCGCCGCTCTCTGCCTGCCAGCGGACACTGATCACGGATGGCTCGAGCGATAGGCGCCCGACGATCGACTCGAGCTGCCTATCGTCGCGATGGTCGGCGTCGAGTGCCGCCTGCACCTCGACCTGGCCATCGAGACCTGTGTTCGCGCTAGCGACCGAGCGCAACACAAAGTCCGTACGGGCGAGGGCCTGCACGATCAGCGCCCGGACGTGCGCCTCGCCTGCGTCGTGGGTTACCGCACGGAACGAGTATGCGGTCGGCGTATCGTCTCCGGTCTCTGGGCGACGGTCGACGACGCGGCCGAGCGGCCGCAGAAGCACGTGGATGGACACGACAACGGCCGTGCCCACCGCCGCGACCGACAGCATGCCGGCGCCCGCGAGTGCGCCCACCGCGGCCGAGCACCACATCGTTGCGGCCGTGTTGAGCCCGCGCACGGTGAGCCCGTCGTGGAGGATCACGCCGGCGCCAAGGAAGCCAATCCCGGACACGATCTGCGCCGCCACGCGCGTCGGATCGGCGTGACTGCTGTTGCTCAGCCCACCAAAGCCGTACGCCGAGAGCAGCACGAACAACGCTGCGCCCGTCGCGACCAGCGCATTCGTGCGCAGCCCCGCCATCCGGGCACGATACTGGCGCTCGAAGCCAATCACGGTGCCGAGGCCAACGCCGACGCCGAGGCGGAGCAGCATCTCCAGGGTAGTCATGCTGGTCGTCTCCTGTCACGTCCCGCCTTGAGGTACGCCGACGACGTCACCCCGGCGCCGTCGAGGCCGATGGCGGCGCCTCGATCTGCAACAGCTCCGCCGGCAGGTGATCCACCTGAAGTGTCGTGTGCTGCACGTGGAAGCAGTCGCGCAAGATCTGCTCGAGCTCGCGCCGAGTGGCGTGGCAGTCATCTCGCTGGCCGACCAGCACATGTGCCGACAACGACGGGAGCCCGGATGTGATCTCCCACACGTGCAGGTCGTGCACCTCGACCACGCCGGTGGCGTGAGTCAGCGCCTGGCCGATCCGATCGGGATCGAACCCCTCGGGCGCGGCCTCCAGGAACACGCGGCCTGAGGCCTTGATCAGGCTATAGCCCGAGCGAGCCATCAGGTAGGCGATCAGCAGCGAGATGATCGGGTCGGCACGCTCGAAGCCGGTAGCCAGGATCACTCCGGCAGCGACCGCCGTGCCGATGAACGCCCACAGGTCGTTGAGCACGTGCTGAAAGGACCCCTCGACATTGAGCCGCTCGCGATCAGCACGAGCCAGGGTCCAGCTCGCGGCCACGTTGACCAGCGTGCCGAACAGCGCGACGGCGAGGATCAGCTCGGCCTGCACATGTGGCGGCGCGATCAGACGGTGGATCGCTTCGTAGACGATCAGGACCGCGAGGATCAGCAGTGTCGCACCGTTGAGCTGCGCCGACAGGACCTCCATGCGCTTGAGCCCGAACGTGAGCACACCTCCGGGCGGCCGTCGGACCAGACGAGCGGCGAGCAGCGACAGGCCGATCGCGCCCGAGTCGGTCAGCATGTGGCCGGCGTCGGACAGCAGCGCCAGCGAATGCGCGATCACCCCGGCCCCCACCTCGATCACCATGAACCCGGCGATCAGCGCAAACGCGACCGCCAACTTGCCGGTGTCCGCGTCAGCGCTCACACCGTGCTCATGCCCGGCGTGACCGTGGCTGTGTCCAGCATGCCCATCGTGTGCGTGCCCGCTGTGACTACGTACGTGAGAATCAGACCTGCTGGCGCGCATCTGACTCGTCGCTCCACGCCGCGATCGTGCCTACGTCGATCGCAGCGACCGCGTGCCCGAGCGCGGTCAGCCTGACACTCGACTCGACCTTGTAGAGAAACCACAGGTGACCGGGGCCGATCACCACCTTCGGTGGATCGCGAGCGATCAAGCCGGTCTCTACGAGCGCCCGCAGGACCCGTCTCGCTGTGAGCTTGCCGACGCCCTTCATCACACTGGCGACGATGTCTTGGTCTGTTGTCCTTACACCCCGTCGCTCGGCGTCGAGTATCGCCCCGAGTACCAGCAAGCACAGCTCCGGTTCGACACCTCGACAGTGCAACCTCCTCACGGCCGCACATCCGCACCAACTGGATGCCAGCGCGACTCAAGGCTGCTCTTCGACAACCATTGGCCGACGGGCGCTGCGACCATCGACGAGCGCGCCGCAACGCCGGTGACAGCGAAGCGTCGCTGCCACCGGCGCGCTCGGGCCGGGCGCCTGACCAGGCAGGCGGCGATCAGTGACGGGCGAATCGCACGCGAGTGAGGTCCGCCATGAGTATGTACGTGAGAATCAGGGTTGCTGCTGCGCATCCGAATCGCTGCCCCACGACCGCGATCTCGCCAGCGTCAGCCCAAGCGACGAATCACCCCGCCGTCGCTCGCCGAGGTCCTGGTTCGTTACCACGATGTCCTTGCCAGGTCTCCGCCGACCCTCGCAACAGCGTCGGTTGGCGTGAGTGTAGATGTCGTGGGTGACGGACCATGCTCCGTCCGAGGGCACACCGTGCACTGTGCCCGTACCCGCCACGAGGCTGGCGCGAGCGCGGGCTACGCGCGCTCGCGCTCGACCAAGATGCGGGGCGCAGGTGGCGTCGTTGCCGACGTGCCCCACAGCGCCATCAACAACCTGTTGATCGTCGTCATCGCATTGGCTCCAATCGCTTTTCTGATCGATACGTTTCGGGACCGCCACAGTTACGCTCACAGTCCCGCCGCCGTCGGAGATTTGAAGATTGTGTACAGCAGATACAGGTTCAGACAGGTGATCACGGCGACCGTGAACGTTCCGACCCAGGTGGTCAGCCGCCGGTTGACGAGCCTGCCCATCAGCTCGGGCTTGCGCGTGTTCAGCAGTGTGGGGATCAGGGCGAACGGAATCCCGAACGACAGGAACACCTGCGAGACCACGAGCGCAGCTGTGGTGTTGATGCCACTGCCGAGCACGATCAGCGACGGGATCATCGTCACCGCTCGCCGCAGGAACAGCGAGATCCGCCAGTTCATGAACCCCTCCATGACGATCTGGCCCGCATAGGTTCCGACCGTCGAAGAGGACAGCCCCGAGGCGATCAGCGCGATCCCGAACGCCAGCGCTGCGCCGCCGCCGACCATCGTCGCCAGGTGGGCGTGGATCGGGCCGAGATTGTCGATGTTGCTGTGGCCGGTTGAGTGGAACAGCGCCGCGGCGATGCACAGCATCGACAGGTTCACGAGCCCGGCCAGGCCCAGCCCGCCGATGCAGTCCCACTTGCTGAAGCGGTTGATCGTCTGTGCCTCTTCGTCGTCGATCGGGCGGATGCGCTTCGAGTGCAGCGCCGAGTGCAGGTAGATCACGTGTGGCATCACGGTCGCACCGATGATGCCCACCATCAGATAGCCGGTGTCGCCGCCGTCGAGCCGAGGGGCGAGACCACCGAGGATCCCCGACGCGGACTCCCGGCCGATGTCCACGAAGTTGTAGAGGAAGCCGATCCCCACGAACATCAGCAGGCCGATGATCGCGACCTCGAACGGCCGGTAGCCCCGCTGCTCCAGGAACAGGATCGCGAACGAGATCACACCGGTCACCAGCCCGGCCTCGAACAGCGGAATCCCAAACACCAGGTTCAGCCCGACTGCTGCGCCCGTGAACTCGGCCAGGTCGGTCGCCATCGCGATGAACTCGGACTCGAGCCACAGGAATATGTTCCGGCCGCGGCTGTACTGCGTGTAACAGATCTGCGGCAGGCTCAGGCCGGTCGCGATACCCAGCTTCGCGGTCAGGTACTGGCACAGCATCGCCATCAGGTTGGCCATCACGATCACCCACACCAGCAGGTAGCCGTGCTCGGAGCCAGACTGGAAGTTCGTGGCGAAGTTCCCGGGATCGACATACGCGACCGATGCCACGAACGCCGGTCCGACCAGGGACATCCAGCGCAGGAACTTGCCCTTGGCCATGATCTCCTGCAACGTGGGGACCGCCCGCTCGTAGTTCGGGATGTCCGCGCCGAAAGGCGTCGTACCGGGATCGAAGATATCGGCGCTCCCTACGGCAACCGCCGCGGACCGCCTGAACGGATAGTTCATGATCAAACCTCTTTCAGAATTCGTCGATTGACTACATCTGGCGGGTGACGCGCGGTGCCGTCGCGCGCCCACACCGGCTGCGCGGCGGCCCAGCCACGGCGTGGCCGCCGCGGCGGGCCTGGCGCAGCCCGCTAGCGTTACCCGGCGCCCACCGCAGACGGCACTGCCTGCTCGCTCAGCCCGACCGACCGGGCGGAGCGCTCAGAGCTGCTCCGCTAGCGGCGGCTCGGACCGCTCGGTTTGCGCCGAGCGTGCGGACTTCGCTGTCCTGGATGCAGTCGCGCGGATGCCGCGCAGTCAGTGCTCGCCGACCCGCCATCTGCCGGCGCAGAATCGGCGGCGATCACCTCGACATGCATCGCGCGCGCCAGCTCCTGCCCGAAGGACAGCTGCTCGCCGCCTTCGGGACGCGACAGGATCACCGGGCCGCCGAACGGCTCCCGCCTCACCACCGTCAGCTCGGCGCCGGGCGCGATTCCCCGCTTGCCCAGGTAACGCAGCATCTCCGGGTCGGAGTCCGATACGCGCACGAACCGCACGGCCACGCCCACGGGTGCGTCCGCCAGCGTCGCGCCGGTTGCCGGCTCGCTCAGCGCAAGCTCGGCGGTCGGGATCGGATCGCCGTGTGGATCCCGCTCGGGATCGTGCAGCCGGGCCGCGATCAGCCGCTCCAGCTCATCTGACAGCACGTGCTCGAGCACCTCGGCCTCCGCATCGACACGGTCCCACGACATCCCGAGCGCTTCCGCTAGGAACTGCTCGACCAGTCGATGCTGGCGGATCACGCGCAGCGCCAGCTCGCGGCCATGCTCGGTCAGATGCACGCCGTGGTATGGCGCGTGCGTCGTCAGCCCAAGCTCATCGAGCTTGGTCAGCATCGCCGAGACGGAGCCGGGCGTGACGCCCAGCCGCTCGGCGAGCGCGCCATTCGACGCCGGCTTGTTCGCGTGAGACTCGAGCATGAAGATCGCTTTCGCATAATCCTCGACCGATCTGGATCGAGAATCTGGTAAGTCAGATTCCATGTTTCTATTTTGGCACGCCAAAAACGGATGTCAAGGGCCGACTGAGAAACGAGAGCGGCTCGTCGGCGGGGTCACGAGACGTCGTCGCCGTTGCGAGCCGGCGCAGCTGTGAGCCAGCGCAGCTGTGAGCCGGCGCAGCTGTGAATCGGCGGCGAGTTTCTGTAGCTTCCCGGCGGTCGCCTGCGGGGCCGGTTGGATCGAGGGCGACTGAGCATGAAGCGAGATGGAGGTACGTGGATGGCGAAGGAGGGTTCCGTCGTGCGCGAGTTCGTGGTCACTGAGGCGGAGCGCAAGGTGGCGGAGCTGCTGCCGATCGACGCCGACCCCGAGGTCGCACGTGCGACCG
>JASHQV010000105.1 GCA_030038955.1 Solirubrobacteraceae bacterium | reverse complement strand
TGGCACGGATGGTGACTGGCGGTGAGCATGTTGATCACCGGCACGGTCGCCTCCTGGGCGAGCTGCTCAGCCGTCTCGTGCGGACCGGTGCGGATCCCGATCGCGGCCACGTGCCGGGACAGCACCCGAGCGGTGTCGCCGGGCGACTCGCCCCGCGACAGTTGCGTCTCGTCGCCGCGCAGGATCAGCGGGTGTCCACCCAGCTCGTACACGCCTACCTCGAAGCTCACGCGCGTCCGGGTCGAAGGCTTCTCGAAGATCAGCGCCACGCTGCGCCCGTCCAGCGCGTGTGAGGCGCGAGGATCGGCCTTCAGCTCGTGAGCTCGAGCAAGCACCGCCGCGAGCTCCTCGGTGGACAGCTCCTCGCCGGTCAGGAAGTGGGTGACCTGGTCGCGCAAGCGCTGCAGTCTATGGCGGCGGCTCCGGGGACGTTTGCCGGCCGCATGCCCCGTCCGCAACCCGTCAGGCCGACAGCCTCAACGGCTGCCGCGGAGGCCGAAGCCGCGCAGCATCAACAGCGCCTTCTCGCTCAGCGTCCCGTGACCGGGGAGGATGCCGAGCTGGGTGGCGACACCGTACATGTCGAAGAAGGCTCGTACCCGCAGCAGGCGCTCGTCCTCCAGCTCGCAGTAGAACACGCACGGCACGACGATGAACCGGCCCGTCGCCGGCAGCCCAGCGATCGGCTCGCGATGGGTGGCCAGCAGCTTGCTCGGCGCGGCCACGTAGCGTCCGTCGGTGAGCCGCTCGCCGAGCCGCTCGAGCCGCGCGTCTGGAAACGCGCTCCACAGCTGCTGCGCGTGTGCGGCAAGCGCCTCGGGGCCCTCGATCGGCTCGACCGTGAGTGGATCCTCGTAGTGCACCCGCTCGCTGCAGATATCCGCGAACGCGGCCGCGAGCTTGTCGCTCCAGGCCGCCTCCCAGGCGTCGATCAGCGCGTCGACTCCGAGCCGGTGCGCCTCCAGCCTGCGCGAGCTCACGCCGGAGCCTCGAACGCTGGCATCCCCTCCTGGGGGGTCGATGCCTCCGCGTAGCGCCGCCGGGGGATGCGCCCAGCGGCGGCTGCCAGCGCCCCAGCCTCAACCGCCAGCTTGATCGCGCGCGCCATCGCCACCGGATCCTGGGCCCGGGAGACCGCGCTCGTGCAGAGCACGCCGTCGCAGCCCAGCTCGAGCGCGAGCGCCGCGTCCGAGGCGGTGCCGACGCCGGCGTCGAGGATCACCGGCACCGTCGCCCGCTCGACGATGATCGACAGGTTGTACGGGTTGCAGATGCCCATGCCGCTGCCGATCGGCGAGCCCAGCGGCATCACAGCGGCGCAGCCGACATCCTCCAGGCGCCGGGCCAGCACCGGGTCATCGGTCGTGTACGGCAGCACCACGAAGCCCTCGTCGACGAGCGTCTCGGCCGCCGCCAGCAGCTCGACGGCGTCGGGCAGCAGCGTGCGATCGTCGCCGATCACCTCGAGCTTGATCCAGTCGGTCCCGAGCGCCTCCCGCGTCAGCCGCGCGGTGCTGACCGCGTCGCGAGCCGTGTAGCAGCCGGCCGTGTTCGGGAGCACCTCGACGCCGGCGGCATCGAGCACGTCGAGCACCGACCCGCGGGCGGCGGGGTCGAGCCGGCGCATCGCCACCGTGCACAGCTCGGCCTCGGAGGCGACCAGCGCCTCGGCCAGCAGCTCGTGGCTGCCGAAGCCACCGGTTCCGAGCAGCAACCGCGAGCCGAACCGCCGCCCCGCGATCGTCAGCGCGTCGCCCACTCCTCAGCCTCCCTGCACGGCCGTCAGCACCTCGACCCGGACCCCAGGCGTGAGCTTCGCCTCCGGCCACCGTGAGCGGGGCACGATCTCGCCGGCCACGGCCACGGCGACGCCGCGGCCGCTCTCCGGGGCGCCCAGCGCCGCCAGCAGCGACGCCACCGTGGCGCCGTCGGGAAGCGCCTGCTCCTGTCCGTTGACCAGCACCTGCACCGGGTCAGCTCCCCATCCGGGCGATCAGCTCCCCACCGGCACGATCAACCATCGCCGACACGGTCAACGCTCACTCGCCGCTCAACCCCCGACCGGCGCTGGTGCGAAGCGGGCCGCTCCGAACGGGGCGGCGACCGTCGACGCGGGCTCGCCGAACAGCCCGGAGACCACGACCTCGGCCGTGATTGGAGTCAGCAGGAAGCCGTGCCGGTGATGCCCGGTCGCCCAGTGCAGGCCCTCGACCATGCCGGGGCCGAGAATCGGTCCGTTGTCGGCGGTCCCCGGTCGGATGCCCACCATCAGCTCATCGATCACGAGCTCGCTCGCCCCCGGCACCAGCTCGAGCGCGTCACGCAGCAGCTCGAACACCGCCGCGGCCGTGGCCGTGGTGTCGAATCCGCGCTCCTCCATCGTCGCTCCGAGCACGTAGCGGCCGTCGCCGCGCGGGACCAGGTAGCCGGGCTGCATCCGCAGCACGCGGTCGAGCAGGCCGGGCCCGGACGGGTCGTGGAGCGCCAGGATCTGGCCCTTGACCGGTCGCAGCGGCACCTGCGCCTCGCTCGGAATCCCCGGCAGCTGCCCCGACCACGGCCCCGCCGCAACCACCACCTGCCTGGCCGCGAGCAGCTCGCCGTCGCGCAGGCGGACGCCGCTGACGCGGCCGTTCGCGACCACCAGCTCCGCGACTTCGGCCGGGCAGCGGAGCTCGCCACCGGCGGCGCAAAACGCCAGCTCGAGCGCCTGTGTCAGCGCCCGCGGGTCGATCGCGTGGTCGTCGGGGATCTCCAGCGCCAGCCGCAGCGTCGGCGCGAGCGCCGGCTCCAGCGCGCGCGCCTCGCGCCCGAGCAGCCGTCGCACGGGCAGCTCCAGCTCCCGGCGGAACGCCAGCTCGCGCTCCAGCGCCTCGGCCTCGTCGGCGTCGCGGGCGACCAGCAGCGTGCCGCAGCGGCGATAGCCGGGATCGACACCGGCGCAACGGCTCAGCTCCGCCACGAATGCCGGGTACAGGCCCGCGCTCTCGCGCCCCAGCGCCAGCAGCGCCGGCTCGGACGGCGACGCCTCGCTGATCGGCGCGATCATCCCGGCGGCCACGCGCGAGGCGGCGTGGCCGATCGCCTCGCGCTCGAGCAGCGTCACGCTCAGCCCGCGCTGGGCCGCCCGCCAGCCCACCGCGAGGCCGATCACACCGCCCCCGACGATCACGACGTCAGATGCTCTGCCTGCTGCGCTCACGGGTCAGCTTCGATGCTATCGCGGTGCCCGTGGCAGACTGGGAGCGTGCTCGACGAGCGCTTCGAACGGCTGGCGGCGGCGCGCCTCTACCTCGTCTGCGACGAGCTCCCCGACGAGCGTCTGGAGGCCGCTCTGCGCGGCGGCGCCGAGCTCGTCCAGCTGCGGATGAAGCAGGCGGGCGCGGA
>JASHQV010000104.1 GCA_030038955.1 Solirubrobacteraceae bacterium | reverse complement strand
CTGGTCGCTGGAGATCGAGGCCTCGGCGTCGTGGAGCTGAGCGTTGATGCTGTCGACCTGCGCCTGCGTGGTGGCGGCGGCGAGCTGCTTCAGCAGCGCCGTGCGCAGCGCCCTCGCGTCAGCGAGCCGGCGCTGGTCGGACAGGTACTGGCCGTTGACGTCGACCGTGCCATCCGTACGGGAGGCGACGCGCGCATGCCGGAGCTCGGATAGGCGCGTCACGGTGGCTCCCAGGTTGGCCGTCGGAATGCTCAGCTGGAAGCTCGCGTAGCCACTGTTGCCGGCCGCCGCGGTCACCTGCGAGCTGCGGACGATCGCGTTCTCCTGGCCGGCGACGTCGAACACCTCCTGGGCCACCGCGTCGACCCAGCGACCGGGCGTCGCCAGTTGTAGCTGCGCGGTTTGGATCGTCTTGCGGGAGCTCGGCGTGGGCGCGGGCGCGAACGTGCCGCTCGCGCCGCCGCCGAACGCCGGCGATGCGGACTTGCTCGCGGCACCGAAGCCGGCGGACGAGGTTGACTTGGACGCGCCGTGCGCAGGGGACTTGGAGGCGGCGGACGTGGATGCGCTGCCCGAGCTCGGGGTGGCGCTCGAGCCGCCGCCATGCGGCAGCTGCACCACGACGAACAGCGCCACCAGCGCAGCTGCGACCGCGCCGACCGTTCCCCACCGGCCCGGACGGCCCCACTGCCAACGGCGCTTGCGAGGAGCGCCACGTGCGAGCGCGCCAGCCTTGCGGGAGGCACCGGATGCGAGCGTGCCAGCCTTGCGGGAGGCGCCGGGCGCGAGCGCGCCGATCACTCGCTCGTCGAGGGCGACCGCGCGGTCAGACGCGAGCTGGGGTCGCTCGGCGGCGACGATCACGGTCAGTTCGGCCAGCTCGGCGAACTCGTCGTCGACGATCCGTCCCGCCAGGGTGGCGTCGATGACGTCGAGGTCGGCGAGCACCTCGGGATCGATTGGTAGCTCTTCAAACCGGCGCATTGCAGGCCTTTCTCAGCTTCTGGATGGCGCGGTGCAGGATCGTGCCCGCGTTCGACTCGCTGACTCCGAGGATTCGCGCGATCTCGGCGTTGGCGAGACCGGCGTGGAACTTCAGGGCGATCAGCTCACGGTCGCGGGCCGACAGGTCGGCGAGCGCGTGGCGGACGGTGGTGCGGCGGAGCAACAGCTCCTCGCCGTCGTCGGCTCCTGGCTCGGCGCCGAGCTCCAAGTCGGAGTCGGAGTCGGATTCGGGCTCGGACTCGGAGTCGGACTCGGCCGGCGCACGATCGTCATCGCGCGCGGCCGGCTCGACGACCAGGCGCGCCAGCCGCTGCCGGCGGCGCAGCTCGTCGAGGGCGGCGTTGCGGGCAATGCCGAACAGCCAGGCGCGCTCCTCGCCGCGCCGACGATCGAACGTGCGGCGGCGGCGGTACGCCCGCTCGAACGCCACCGCCGTGACCTCTTCCGCCGCCGGCGGGTCACGTAGGAGGGTCATCGCGTAGGCATAGACGTCATCGCGGCTCGACCGGTACAGCGACTCGAGCCGGGACCAGGTGATCTCGCCCTCGGTACCACCACGCTCCCTCGGCATTCGCACCACATCGTTACTACGCCCGTGGCGCCGATCCGTCACACCGCGCGCGATTGCGATGATCAACGACAACAACTTCGCCAACCCCCGGGGCATCGCGGGGGGTGTGCGTGAAATGTGCCCGTGAGCGACCATAACTTCGCCCACCCCGCCCGCGGACTGGGGGTGGGGGAACTTATGGTCGTGCGTCGTCAGTCGGTTGCGCTCACCGGGCCGGCCGGGCGTGCCGCCTGGGCGCCCGCGCCACCGCGTCCACCGGTGCGCTCCTGGCAAAAGGCGGTGTCAGGAAATTATCTGGAGTTCTGGCGACGTCTGGACGCGTCTGGCGGAAGGCCGTGACACCGCCGTATCACCAATACGTCTCATGTCACGGCCTTCCGCCAGCCACGCCCCGCCGCTCGCCAGCTCCACCACCTACTTTCCCGACGCTGCCTAACTAAGCCGCCGGCACCGCCAGCGCCGCGAACAACCTTGGATCGTTGGAGATCACGCCGGTCACACCGAGCTGCTGCAGATGGCCGATCAGCGGCAGCTCATCGACCGTCCACGCGTACAGCTCGCCGCCCGCGCCGGCGACCGCGCGCACCAGCCGCGGCGTGATCAGCCGCCAGTGCGCCATCACCGCGTCGCAGTCGCGTCCGCCGATCGCCGCCGCCGCGCGGCGCGGCATCACCGCCCGCCAGGCCTGGGCGAGGGCGAGCACCGCCGGCAGCATCGCGCGGTGGCGGAAAGGGTCCCGCCGCACCTTCGGAACCGACCAACCGAGGCGCAGCCGCGGTTCCTCGCGGCGAATCAGCGCGAGGCTCTGGCGGTAGCTGCTGGAGACGAGCGCACGTTCCAGTAAGTCGCGTTCGCGGAGCGCCCGCACGACCTCCAGCTCGTAGCCCGGGAGCTTCAGATCGAGGTCGAGCTCGACACCCGCGAACGCGTCCGAGCAGAGGTGGTCGAGCCCGCTCTCGAACGCTTCCACCGGGCGCCGCGAGGCGTCGAACCAGTCGTGCGCCAGCACGAGCCGCGCGTCCGGGTAGCGTCGCCGCTCGGCAGCGGCGACGCTGACGGTGCGCCAGTCGGGCGGCGGCGCGGGCAGCACGTCGAACTCGATCATGTCGACCCCGGCGGCCAGCGCCGCGTCGAAGCTCGCCGGGGTGTTGCCGTCGGCGATCGACGCAGCACCCTTGTGGCCAACTCGCTTCAGCGCTGGCATCCCGAGCACCAGTATGTCGTGCGCTG
>JASHQV010000014.1 GCA_030038955.1 Solirubrobacteraceae bacterium | reverse complement strand
CTCGCGGCTGCGACTCAGCACCGGCGAGGCGCGCGCACGAATCCTGCCACTGCTCGCGCTCGTGGGATTGCCAAATGCCGAGGATCGCCTGCACCAGTACCCGCATGAGCTGTCCGGCGGGCTGCTGCAGCGGGTGATGCTGGCGGCGGCACTAGCGCCGGATCCGCGGCTGCTGATCGCCGACGAGCCGACCGCTGCGCTTGACGTCATGACTCAGGCCCAAGTGATGGCGACGATCGACCATCTGAGGCGTGAGCGGGGCCTGGCGCTGCTGCTGATCGGTCACGACCTGGAGCTGACGGCGGTCGTCTGCGATCGGATTGCCGTGATGTACGCCGGTTGTCTGCTCGAGGAGCAGAGCACCGAGGACCTTCATACCCAGCCCCACCACCCATATACAGCCGGGCTGCTCGCCTCGAGACCGTCGCTGCAGCTTGAGGGGACCCGGCTTCCGGCCATCCCCGGACGGCCACTCGCCGGCTCTGAGGCTCCACCCTACTGCGTGTTCGCAGATCGTTGTGCGCATGCGCTCGAGCGCTGCCGGTCGCGGCGGCCGCCGCTCGTCAACTACGGTGCGGGGCGCGTGGCCTGCGCGCGCACCGATGAGCTAACACCCCTGCTCACCGCGCCGACCGCCGCTGGTGCGGCAGGAGCGACCGATGGTCACTGATCACCCGGTGGTCCGCGTCGAAGACGTGCACAAGGTGTTTCGTGCATGGGGGATAACCCATCGCGGCGCGGCAGATGTTCATGCGGTCAAGGGGGTTGGCTTCGAGCTCCGGGAGGGTGACTCACTGGCGATCGTCGGCGAATCGGGGTCGGGCAAGACCACCACGGCCAGGATGCTTGCGGGCCTCGAGCGGCCGACCGCCGGCACCGTGTGGGTGGCCGGCCGGCAGCGCGGGATCGCCCGTCGGATCTCGCTCGCCGAACGGCGCCGGAACGCCCGTGAGCTACAGATGGTCCTCCAGGATCCATACACATCGCTCGACCGGCATCAGTCAATCGTAAGTGCGATCGACGAGGTCTTAGCGCTGCACTTCTCTCTGGGTCGAGCTGCGCGTGCCCGCCGAATCGCGGAGCTGCTCGAGCAGGTAGGGCTTGATCGGCGCGAGGGCGCCGCTCGGCCGCATCAACTGTCCGGGGGTCAGCGACAACGCGCGGCGATCGCCCGCGCGCTAGCGCTCGAGCCGCGGGTGCTCGTGCTCGACGAGCCCGTTGCGGCGCTCGACGTATCGATCCAGGCGCAGGTGCTCAACCTGCTTGCGGACATCCGCGAGGCGACGGCGATCACGTATGTGTTCATATCCCACGACCTGGCGGTTGTGCGTCATGTCACTGACCAGATCCTAGTCATGAAGTCGGGCACGGTGGTCGAGCGTGGCCGCACCGCCGAGGTACTGAACGCGCCTCGGGATCCCTACACCCAGCTCCTGATCGACGCCGTCCCCGGACCGAACTGGCATACAGCGAACGGTGCTGCAAAGCCTCGGTCACAAAAGGCGGTGCTCACTGGCGCGACGCTGGCTAGGCACTTCACGTCAACAGTCGATCGTCTGGCACCCATGGAGTGTCCGGCAGCGAGAAAGGACAACGCAGGTGACTGATCAATCCCGCTACGAACTGAGCGTGCCCAAAGATGGGGCGACGCGCGCCGAGTTCCTCCGACGTGCCGGCGCCCTAGGTGCAGCTCTGACGATCCCCGGGCTGCTGGCGGCGTGCTCCTCTGGGACCTCTGCGGGCTCGACTGCCGCCAGCTCAGCGTCCGGACCGGCGAACCTGAATCCTGGGATCATCTATACGCCGGCTGCGAAGGGATCCGTCGACGCAGTCACATGGAACCTCCCGTCGGGCGAGCCGACGCCACTTGACTGGATCAAGTGCTACGACCTCTCGCCCAACACCGTGCTGGCGAACATGGGCGAGAGCCTGCTGCGCCAACGACCGGACTTCTCGCTCGAGCCTGGCCTTGCCGCGTCGTACTCACAGCCCTCTCCGACTCAGCTCGTCTACAAGCTGAGGCCAGGTGTGAGGTTCTGGAACGGGTCGCCCGTGACCGTAGACGATGTGGTGTTCAGCCTGAATAGGCACCTCGACCCTGCCGAAGGCTCCTACTGGGCCGTGTACTTCACCAATGTTGCGAACATCATCAAGACGGCCGAGGACGAGGTGACAATCAACCTCAAGCACCCCGACGTGATCGTCAACCAGGTGATGGCGACGCCGGCTGGGGTAGTCGGGCAGGAGGCATTCGTCCGCCGCGCCGGTGACAACTACGGTACCGCCTCGGTCGGTGTGATGCACACGGGGCCATTCCGCTTTCAGCACTGGACCCCAGGAACATCGATTGTCCTGGACAAGAACCCAGACTACTGGGACCCGACGCTTCAACCGAAGACGCGCACGATCACGTTCCAGTTTCTGACTGACGAGAGCGAGATCACCGATGCGCTTCTGTCGGGCGAGATCGACGGCACCTACGAGGCGCCGCTGTCCGGCTTCACGCGCCTGCAAGCAGCCTCGAACGGGAAGCTCTACCTGGGCAAGTCGGTCGAGGTCTGGAACCTCACTCCAAGTCGGTCCGGTGGGCCACTGGGAAGCGCCGACATCCGGCGCGTGCTGCTGCTGGCAATCGACCGCGAGGCAATCCTTCGGCAGGTGTTCAGCAGCGCCGGACAGGTCGCCCGGGCGCTGGCGGTGCCGTTCGACTGGGGTTATGCCACCAGCGTCTACACCAAAGCCTGGTCTAAGCTTCCGAACGGAGCGGCAGATCCGGATGCGGCCCGTGCGCTGCTCAAGCGAGCTGGCGTGCCCAAGCAGCCGATCGTCCTCGCGGTCGACAACGACGTTGCCTCGGAGGTGTTGATGGGCGAGGCGATCCAGTCCGCGGCGGAGTCCGTCGGGCTTCCGCTGAAGCTGCATGCGATGCCCGATGCGACCTACGAGCAGTTGCTATTCGACCCGGGCCTGCGCAAGCAGGTCGATGCGTTCTTGACGCACTGGTACAACGATGTCGCCGATCCACTCGAGATGTACGTGCAGATGGCAACGCCCGACGCCGAGTACAACTACTCGGGGTACAGTAACCCCGGCGTCACTTCGGCGCTCGCGTCGGCGGACGGCACCACGAACCCTGCTGACCGGGCACGGCTGGTCGCGAAGGCGCAGGCGCTGTTCGAGGCGGATGTCGCCTGGCTATCGCTGATCAACGAGCAGGAACGCCTATTCATGACCAACAACATCACGGGTGCGCCCGCGACGATGCCGTGCTACCTGTATTACCCGTGGGCGGCGACGGTGGGCGCCAGTGCCTGATGCCGGTGAAGTAACGGTACTGCCGCAGCGCGGCGAACGGACCCACCCTGAAGCCAGGCGAACGATGACGTTCGACGAGTTCGCTACCACATTCCGAGCACTCGATCCGCCGGCTGGAAGCGCTTGCCAGGTCATGGCGGTCGATGGCTTCTCGGGCGCGGGCAAGAGCGTGTTCGCGGAATGCGTGGCGCGCTCGCTCGACGCGCCGGTGTTCCACATGGATGACGTTGTGCCAGGTTGGGATGCGCTTGCGGCGTCGATCCCGGTGGTTCGTAAGCACCTGCTGGCGCCTCTGGCCAAGGGAGAGACCGCCCGCTGGCGCCGATTCGACTGGGATGCCCTGACGCACATGGAGGAGCACACGCTCGCGCGCTGCTCGGCGCTGGTCCTCGATGGCTGTGGTGCCGGCGCGCGTATGTTGGCGCCGTACCTCACCCAGATCATCTGGATCCATGCTCCGGAAGATGTGTGCGAGCAGCGCGTGCGGGAGCGTGACAACTGGAGACAGTACGCGCCGTACCGCGCCGGTTGGCTGCGTCAGGAGCGAGCGCTGCAGGCGGCGGAGGGCACCGATCGTCGCGCCCAGGTGCGCGTCGACAACGAGCGGTCAGAGCAGCTGATCGACGTCAAGGGCGAGTTCATCGTCTGTGCGGACGCTTGACGTCGAGCTAGTGCCGCCGCCGTGCCTGAACAGATGACAGATCCCGTCGGAGCAGCTGCTGCGCGTGGTCGAGGCCGTCCACGGCGTACCGGCGTGAAACCGCATTGAGTCAAGATCTGGTGATCGCAATCCCCTTCTACGGGATCGAGCGAGCTGGTCGAATTCGGATCTTGTATGCACCGAAGCGGAGGCGCACGATGGAATGCCTGAAGTTGCTGTGCGACGTCAGCGGAAAGGACCAGCTGAACTTCGACGGTGAGCATGTATGCGTGTGCAAGTTCGAACCTCGGTTCGTGCGGGAACCGCCGCGGATCTGGGCCGCATCGAGCCCAACCGTCGACGCCTCGCCGGAGAGGCGTCCCCGTATCGGAATTCGTGGGCGTCAACGCGAACCATCGTCGCGATACCACGATCGAGGACGCGATTGTGGCTGGGCTGGCGAGTTGCCGCGCAACCTCGGTGTCGATCAGCTGCGGCGAATCGCGGCGATCGGTGCATCGGGGCAGTGCGCGAGCTCGAGCGACGGGCTGATCGACGGCGGTGCGACGAGCGTGGCGCTGAACATCCTCGGCGAGGATCGCAAACACCAGCTGGAGTCGCCCACCGTGGAACGGCCCCCCCGCCTGCAGTGATGGAGACGCTAGCCGCCTACGATTATCTCGTCGTAGGTGGTGGCTCCGCCGGGTCGGTGCTGGCGGCCAGGCTGTCAGATGTGGACGACGTCTCCGTCGGACTGATCGAGTGGGGGGTGAGCGACCAACACGATGAGCGAGCGCTTCTGTTGCGGCGGTGGCCGGAGATGTTGGAGTCGGAGCATCATCTCGACTACCCCTGCGTTGAACAGCCACGCGGTAACTCGCACATCCTGCAGGCACGCGCCCGAATCCTCGGTGGATGCTCGTCGCACAACGGCATGATCGCGTTCCGTCCCCCAGCCCGGGATCTGCAGGAGTGGGTCGAGCTCGGCGCGCGCGGGTGGGGGCCAGCAGAGTTACTGCCATACTATGAGCGGCTCGCGACGCACATCGTCCCGGTCGCGCCCGCACACCGGAATCCGTACCTCCGCGATGTGATCGACGCGGCCGCGACCGCGCTAGCAATTCCCGTCCGCGAGCGCTGGAACAACGAGCCGCTGGTCGACGGCACCGGATTTCTGGAGCTCGGCTACTACCCATCGACAGGGATGCGCTCGTCGGCGTCGGTCGACTACCTGCACCCGATCGCCGACACGCGAATGAACCTCGACCTGATCTTACGTACGCGCGCGCGACGGCTGGTGATCGATGAGGCACGGCGCGCACGGGCGGTGGAGGTCGAGTGTGACGACGGCTCGCTTCGGCGGATCGAGGCGCGTCACGAGATCATCCTCGCTTGCGGTGCGATCGACACCCCCCGGCTGCTGCTCCTGTCCGGCGTTGGGCCGGGCGAGGAGCTCCGCGATGCGGGCGTACCCGTCGTCCACGACCTCCCCGGAGTCGGCCGCAACCTCTGTGACCACCCAGAGGGCCTGATCGTATGGGAGGCGAAGGCGGCTGTCGGCAGCATTGCCGCCAGCGGGTGGGACGCGATTATCGCCGTCCGCCTCGACGACACGCGGTCGGCACCCGACATCCTCTGCCACGTTCCGCTAATGACCTTCGCCGAGCACAGCGAGCGGATGGGGTTCGTCACGCCCGAGCCGAGCGTCTCGATGACACCCAACGTCGCCAAGCCACGGAGCCGCGGTCGAGTGTGGATTGGCTCGCCGGATCCGGAGCGACCGCCCCTGATCGACTACCGCTACTTCACTGATCCAGCGGGCCACGACGAGGCCGTGCTAGTGGCCGGCATGCGGCTAGCGCGACTGGTGGCCGACACCGAGCCGATGGCGCACTGGATCGCACGCGAGGTGTTTCCCGGACCCGATGTCCAAGCGGACGATCAGCTTTCAGCGCTTGCCCGGGCGACGCACAGCACCGTGTATCACGTATGCGGTACCTGCCGGATCGGCGCCCATGACGATCCGGCGGCGGTCGTGGACCCACAGCTTCGCGTCCGTGGCATCGATGGGCTACGGATCGCCGATGCCTCGGTGTTTCCAACGATCACGACCGTCAACCCGGTGGTGACGATCATGATGGTCGCCGAGCGGGCCGCCGACCTAATCCGATCTCGCAATGCCTGAAGGCTGCTCGTTCGGAAGCGCCGCCTGTGCCCCAGCCGTGAACCTTCTCCGCAGTTTCCAGCTCGTGCCGAAGTCAGCTGGTGGATGTTGGCGCCCCGAGATCATCCAGGGATGACATCGTGGGCAAGGAATGGTGCTTCGATCATGGGTATGCGGGCGTTCGGTCGATGGACCCGCCGTCACACTCGTCACTGCCTGTCCGAGGGGCGGCTACCCAGGCAATTAGAACTCGCCACGCTGGCCGCAGTGCGTCCGCGCTCGACGCCGTCAAGGTCGGTGGCACGTGTGGCTGCTAACTGTGCACCGGGGCGGGAGCGATGTCCTCCCCTTCAGCTGACATCACCCCCGGTTCATACGTGCCATGGTCAGGAGATTCTCCTCCTCCGAGGACGGAGTCCTCAAAGTCGGGCCCCCGCCGACACTAGGCCGGCTCGAGTCCCTGCGGCCTCTGCAGGGAAATGCCCTCCAAGTTGGAGGGCATTTCCCTGGTGTGGAGAGATTGATCGAACCCCAGGTGGTGTCTAGTTCGGAACGGCTACGCGCAGGTCGCCGCCCGCACCCGGGTCCGTCTGGGAGTGAGCTGGCACCGTGCGGATCGCAACCAGCACCACCGCGCCAGCGGTCGCGACGATCGCCGCGATCACGGCCCACGTCGGCACCTTTCCCCAGTCGCCGAGCAGCAGCAGGAATCCGGGGATCGTGCAGGTGGTGAGCGAGAGGATCAGGGTCAGCCACCCGGCCACCGCCGTGAGGCGCTCGACGCCGAGCGCCAGCACGACCCAGAACAACCCCCACAGCACCGCCCATTGCAGCCACAGCAGCCCCGTGGGGGCGTCGTGGAAGCGCAGGATGTTGGTGAGGCCGAAGGCGGCGGCAAGCACGGCGACCCACAGCGAGTACCAGCCGATGCCGTCGGCCTTGAAACCGGTCAGGTTGACGATGCCGACGTACAGGTAGGTGAATCCGAACAGGAAGATGCCAGCGGCGCCGAGGATGTCATTGGCCGTGTGCGCGGTGGCGATCAGGTAGAACGGGATCGCGGTCTGCAGTCCCCCAACGAACAGGTTGAAGACGGCGACGCCCTTGGCGTCCGCCTTGCCGAGGAACAGCAGGCCGTTCATGAACAGCACTGCTCCGACGAACAGCAGTCCAACCGAAGACATCGTTTCGAAGCCCTTTCTCGTCGTGCGGGTGTTAGAAGTACGCGTTGGCCGGGAACGGCGTGCCGTTGACGACGTTGTCGCCGATCGCCGATGCCTTCAGGAACGTGGGGTTGTGAGTGGAGATCGTGCGCACGTTCCGCCAGTGGCGGTCGAGGTTGTAGACCGCCTGGGTGGCCGAGGCGCCGCCGACGTCGAACAGCTTCGCCGCAGTCGCGTAAGAGAAGCGAT
>JASHQV010000103.1 GCA_030038955.1 Solirubrobacteraceae bacterium | reverse complement strand
CGCCCACCCAGAAGGAGCGCTACCTGCAGCCGCTGCTCGCGGGCGAGCTGAAGTCGGCGTTCAGCATGACCGAGCCGGACACCGCGGGCTCTGACCCGACGCTGCTCGCCACCCGCGCGCTCGAGGATGGCGACGGCTGGGTGATCGATGGCCACAAGTGGTTCTCGACGAACGGCTCGATCGCCGACTTCCTGATCGTGATGGCGGTCACCGACCCCGACGCGCGCCCGCACCAGCGCGCCTCGATGTTCATCGTCGACCGCGACGCCCCCGGCGTCGAGATCGTCCGCGACGTCGCCACGATGGAGCACCCGTGGGACAGCTTCGGCCGCTACGGCAACCACGCCGAGATCCGCTACGAGAACGTGCGCGTCGCCGGTGACGCGCTGCTCGGGGCCCGCGGGGCGGGCTTCCTGATCGCCCAGCAGCGACTCTACCCCGGCCGCATCCACCACTGTATGCGGTGGCTCGGGGTGGCGCGACGGGCGTTCGACATGCTGTGCGAGCGCTCGCTCTACCGCGAGGTGCACGGCGCCGTGCTGGCGGACCACCAGACCGTCCAGAACTGGATTGCCGACAGCGCCGCCGAGATGCAGGCGGCGAGGCTGATGACGCTCCACGCGGCCTGGAAGATGGACTGCGAGGGTGTCCTCGCCGCCCGCCAGGAGATCGCGATGATCAAGTACCACGGGGCCAGGGTGCTGCATGACGTGATCGATCGCGCCGTGCAGGCCCACGGCGCGCTCGGCTACTCGACCGACCTGCCGCTGGAGGCGATGTACCGCTATGCCCGGGCGGCGCGGATCTACGACGGGCCCGACGAGGTGCACCGCGCCTCGGTTGCCCGCCAGGTGCTGCGGCGCTACGAGCCGCCCGCCGATCACGTGCCGAGCGAGCACATCCCCACGCGGCGTCAGGCGGCGCGCCGCAGGTTCGCCGCCCTGTTGGATGCGGCCACCGCCAACGACTGATCCTTCGCAGGCTCTAACCAGTGACAAACCGGGCGCTGATATAGGGCACCTAAACTGACTGTCGATGCCTGCGACCCCGGATCGGATCCTGCTCGCGGCGCCTCGCGGGTACTGTGCCGGTGTCGACCGCGCCGTCCAGACCGTCGAGCGGGCGCTCGAGGTGTACGGCCCCCCCGTGTACGTGCGCAAGGAGATCGTCCACAACCGGCACGTGGTCGAGGAGCTGCACGCGCGCGGCGCGATCTTCGTCGACTCCGAGACCGAGATCCCGCCCGGCTCGACCGTCGTGTTCTCCGCCCACGGGGTCGCCCCGACCGTCCACGCCAACGCCCAGCTGCGGGAGCTGGCGACGATCGACGCCACCTGCCCACTGGTCACGAAGGTGCACGTCGAGGCGCGCAGGTTCGCGGCCCAGGGTTACACGATCGTGCTGATCGGCCACGAGGGCCACGAGGAGGTGGAGGGGACGATGGGCGAGGCACCCGGCAGCATCGTGCTCGTGCAGAGCGAAGCCGAGGTCGACGAGCTGCAGGTTGCCGACGAGCACAAGATCGCGTACATCTCGCAGACGACCCTGTCGGTCGATGAGACGCAGTCGATCATCGACCGTCTCCGCCATCGCTTCCCGCAGATCGTCGGTCCCAGGACCGACGACATCTGCTACGCCACGACCAACCGGCAGGCGGCGGTCAAGCAGCTCGCCGTCAACTGCGATCTGGTGCTGGTGATCGGGTCCCGCAACTCGTCGAACTCCAACCGGCTGGTCGAGGTTGCGCGCGAGTGCGGCACCGTCTCCTACCTGATCGACAACGAGTCGGAGGTCCGCGAGGAGTGGCTGCAGGGCAAGTCGGTGGTGGGGATCACCTCCGGCGCCAGTGCCCCCGAGGGGCTGGTCCAGCGCCTCGTCGAGTTCTTCCGCGCGCGTGGCACCGTGGACGTCAGCGAGCTGGATGTGATCAAGGAGGACGTGCGCTTCATGCTCCCCAAGGTCATCCGGCGGGCGATCACGGCCGGCGCCTGAGGCCGCTCAGCCGTCCTGCGCACGCTCGTCATCTCCGACCTGCATCTGGGCGCCCGCGGCGGCAGCGACTGCCTGCAGGACGCCGACGTACGGGCGCGGCTGTGCGACGCGCTCGCCGGCGCCGACCGGCTGGTCCTGCTGGGGGACGTGATCGAGCTTCGCCAGGCACCGGTCCGGGACGCGCTCGCCGGGGCTTCGCGCGTCCTGTCGGAGCTGGGCGAGGCGCTCGCAGCCAGCGGCGAGGTGGTCGTGCTGGCCGGCAACCACGACCACCATCTCGTCGAGGCGTGGCTGCGCCGCCGTGCCGCCGCCGCGTCGCCGGAGCCGCTGGGGCTCGAGGCGGCGGTCGACTGGCACGGGGGAGAGCCGCTGGCGGCGGTCGTCGAGCGGCTGGAGAGCGGCGGCGCCCAAGTCCGCGTCGCCTACCCGGGGGTATGGCTGCGAGACGATGTCTGGGCTACCCACGGGCACTACCTCGACCGCCACACGACGGTGCCACTGTTCGAGCGCCTCGGGGTGGGCGCGGTCGCGCGGATCATGCGCCGCCCGCTCGAGCAGGTGAGGTCCGCCGAGGACTACGAGGCCGTGCTCGGGCCCGTGTACGCGCTGATCCATGAGCTGGCGCAGTCCGCCGTCGGCGGTACACCCTCAGCCGGCGCCTCAGCCCAGGCGTGGCAGGCGCTCGGCCGCGGTCTCCCCGGCGGCACGCTGGGCCAGCGGGCGCTGGCATTGGGCGCGTCCGCCGCGGTCGCCGTGCTCAACCGCGGCGGCATCGGGCCGGTGCGCACCGACCTGTCGGCCGCGGAGCTGCGGCGCGCGGGGCTGCTCGCGTTCGCCGCGGTCCTGCGCGCGCTGGACGTACCTTGCCGGTACGCGATCTTCGGGCACACGCACCGCGCCGGCCCGCTGCCGGGGGACGATCGCGACGAGTGGTTCTGCGCCGACGGTGGAGAACCGCGCCCCGGCGGTGGCGAATCGCCGGGCCACCGCCTGCTGATCAACTCCGGCTCCTGGGTGCACGAGCCGATCTTCCTCGGCCCATACCCGCAGAGCAGCCCGTACCGGGCGGGCTTCGCCGTATGGGTCGACGACGACGAGCGGCCGCCGCAGCTGGTCAACCTCCTCGACGGGCCTCAGCAGCAGCCGCCAGCGCCGGGCCGGGTGTGATCTCACTCCGCGGGACCGGGGGCGACGGCTGTCGCCAGCGCCAGCCCGGGTGTGAAGCACACCGCCTCGCAGCGGACGCCGTCGCCGAGCTGCAGCTCGAGCTGTCCGGCGGTGCTGTGCTCGTGGCGGATCAGCTCGTAGGCGCCGGGGTGGTCGACTGCGACCGCGCGGCGGCCGTTGACGGTGACGGTGCCGTGACCGTCGAGCACCGCCCAGACGCCACCGGCCTCGTACGGGCCGTGGTAGTCACCGGCGACCTCATCGCTGGGTGGCACGAGCAGCGCTCCCGGCGCCTCCTCGGGGCGCAGCGGCACAAGCGGCTCGCGCCGCACGCCGAGCAACTGCTGAATCGCCAGCTCGGTCTCGGCGTAGGCGCCCTCGCCGTAGTGGTAGTCGAATAGCCTCGCATCGGCGGTGAACAGGTACCGGGCCGGCCACCCGAGGTTTCCGTACGCATCCCAGATCTCGCGAGCGGTGTCGATCACCACCGGATGGCGGATCTCCAGCCGCGCGACGGCCGCCCGTACCAGCTCCGGATCCTCGGAGATCCGAAAGCCGGCGGTGTGCACCCCGATCACCGCGAGTCCGGCCTCGGCATAGCGCTCGTGCCAGGCCTTCACGTACGGAAGCGTCCGCAGCGAGTTGGCGCGGCAGAAGTCCCAGAACTCGAT
>JASHQV010000013.1 GCA_030038955.1 Solirubrobacteraceae bacterium | reverse complement strand
TGGCGACTACGTCTTCCAGAGCCGCCTGCTCCATCCACTTGTAGCGTGCGCGCTCTGCCTCAGCGGATACGTAATCTGGATGGCGTTCTGGGAAAACCTCGATGGCTACTTCTTCTCCGTCTACGCGCTGTCGCCCGTCTCAGCGATGCTTGGGACCAACCTCAACGCCCATTGGTTGCTCAGTTTCGCGACGTGGGCGACCACTCCCTGGGGTCTGACGGTGATTTCGTTGGTCGTGTTCGTTCCTATCCTCTTCATCCTGATCAAGGGAGCCCGCCTATACCTTCGAGTCCAGCCGTATCTGTGGGGACTCACACTCGTGTCGTTCCTGATCATGTGGATTCTGCTCATCAGTCACAGTCACGTCGATTTCGTCGCAGCGATTAACTCTTATGTCGACCGTTCAAGCGGAGTCAAGAACTACTACGCCGACGTACTCAGGCAGGCAAAGGCGGCCGGCTTCAGCCGCACGGGCATGAACGTCGGCGACACGATAGGTGCTGTCGCAATCATCTGGACCGGGATAGCATGGACGATGTGGTCTGTGGTGAATGCCGGGGAGGTCAAGACCGCCTCGCGGCTGAAGTCGGTTTCACTCTCGATGCAGGGAGCGCTCGGCTTCAACGTCATATTGCTCGCTATCACGGCCGCGCTGTTCGTCAGCACAGTCGGTCTCAATTTCCTACAGGCCGTCGGATACCTCTACTTCGTCAAACCGGCGGCACTTTCCGGTCTCCCGACGATCCCGTTCTTCGGACTGCTTTCCAGCGTGTTCACCTCGAACATCATTCTCATATTGCTGATCGGTCTCGGTTTCATCGCGAACGCGATCCAGATCCTGTTCGGCGTCGCGTGGGGTGGCAGTCGGCTCATTCTCGCCATGGCGTTTGATCGTCTGCTTCCGGAGCGCCTCGGCGATGTCGACCCGCGAACGCATACACCAGTCAAGGCACTTCTCACGTTCTTCGGCTTGGGTGCAATCTGGGTTCTTCTATACAATCACACGGTTGTCACGAAATACACCTTGGCTGTCACGCTCGCATCGATCTTTGTTTACCTAGGTACGATGTGTGCGGCAGCCGTCTTCCCATACCGAGCGCCCGAGCTCTTCAAGCGTTCTCCGATTGCGAAGCACAGATGGCTTGGCATTCCCGCGATCACCGTTTGTGGTGTACTCGGGTTTATCCTCAATGCGGTCATTGCCTACTTCTACCTTGCCGACGACAAGCTGTTCGTCAACGACACAAAGTCGATGATCATCGTCTTCGGCCTGGTGGCTGCGTGCGGCATCTACTACTACGTGCGGCGCTGGTACCTTAACCGCCAGGGATACGAGCCCGACGTCGCGTACCGGGCCATTCCGCCGGAGTGACCCGGGAAGCGACGTGATCGAACCTAGCCCCAGCGCGACGATGCTGGCGATGGTGCGATTTGTGCAGCCGGCCAGCTTGTAGGCGGTCGGTTTCGCGGAAGGGTCAGGAGCCCGGTCAATGACCTAATTGCCGATGTCGGTGTAGTGCTGTCGCTGGTGCGGCGCTGGAGTGATCGGTCCGGGCGTCTTATGCGTTAGTGGCAGCGAGTGCGCTCGGTATGTGGTCAATGATCGCGGGGTGGAGCCCTTACGTGCGTGTCAGCGTGCGAGGGCGTCGAGTCCTTGGCTTCTGGTAGTCACCGTCTGTGGTCGTGCGATTGTGGAACACTTGCCGATGCGATGTGAGGTTGCGCCGGAGGTTGCGAGATTCGCGAGGACTTTCAGCGCCGCGACTGCAAGCGCCACCGAAGCCCGGAACGCACCGGACTGCGTCATCGGGCGGCTGATGGAACGTGCGCGCCCGCGGTCACGGCGGACTCGTATTCGCCGACTCTGAGTCGCCTCGATGCACATGCAGGTCTGTCACGAATGGTCCCTGCGATGGGTCCAGCCCATGGTCGACGAGATCGACCAGCAGCATCGACACGAGCGTCGCGCTTTCGGTCGAGCCTTCCCACAGCCCGAGCGGGACCTTCACGCCTCGGTCGAGACCTCGAGCGCGACGACGCGCTCGCGCTCAGCTGCTCGGCTTCCTCGCCGCCAGGCTCGCGGACCACCTTGTACTTGCGGGTCGAGACGTCGGCGAGCGTCCGGTTCATCACCGCCCGGGTGAGCGGTCGCGATCGGCGAAGTCCTCGTAGCTGGCGACGGGCGGCTCGTGCTCGTCATCGACCGTACGGATCCGCGGGTGGTTGACCGAAACGCGTCGACCGCCGAGCGTCATCGACCCGCGCTCATGACCGTGACGCTTCGTCGTCCGGTCGGAGTTTATGCTTGCCCTTCGGACCGACGACCTCATGGACTTCGTGCTCCATCAGCTGATGCACGATCGTCACGCCGACACCCACATTCAACGCCAGCAGACCATCCCTCGCTGCCCCGACGAGTTCGCCGAGCGCCTCCCAAATCTCCCAAGGCCGCGACAAGTCCGACGCGTCCGAGCCCCTGACGACCTTCGAGCCTCATCCCGACCCGGCGAGCCCGGGGCGAACCTGACGATCGGACGAAGCTGACTGGCACGAGTAAGCATCCCTCAGGCTGGACCGACTTGGTGGCAAGAGCCCATTCGTACTGTGCATGGGAGTGCGACGGGCCGCGAGATCGAGGGCGAGTAGCCTGTTGTCATGCTCGCACCGCATCCCCCTCCACTGGATCTCGATCGCGCGCTTGCGAAGGCGCGTGCCGCTGGGCGTCGCAGCCACTGGCTGGTCGTCGATGCCTGTGCCCTGCTGCTCCTCGGGATACCAGGCTTTCTGCTTTCACTAGCGTCTGGTGTTGTGATCGCAACTGGCGCAGTCGTCCTCATCCTTTGGGCTTGCGTCCTACGCTCTCATCGCGACGAGTTGATCAGCCGCCTAGCGGTTCATCGTGAGGCGTATCACTCACCCGCTGTCGCGGCGTATGGCGCTAAGGCTTCGTCACGGAAACAGCTGGAGTTACTGTCCACTTGGCTACGAGAGATTGTCGACAATTCCACCGAGCAGCACTCCCTGTGCGCGACCCCACGGGCTTGGACATATCGTAGCGAGATCGCGGCACTAGCGGACGAGCTTGCCTCTCCGGACCGCATGATCCCGCCTGAAGCGGCCGTCGAATGCCGGCGTCTACTAACTCGGAGTGTCGAGAGCCCGCTCTATAACCAGGAGGTCCCGGAGGAGGATCTGCGAGCGACCATTTTCCGGATCCGCGACGGCATCTCCACCATGGCCGGCAAATAGTGCGTACCGGCCGTCTCCGCATTCGCGTCACCGAATCCCGGCGCGGAACTCCGCCTACATTGATATAATACGGTCCTTTCGGAGCAGATACTGCGCGGATTCCGGTCTTCGTGATTTGCTCGAACCGAAGCGAGAGGAGCCGGATCGTGTCGAAGTCTCCTGCTTATGGGGCCAAAGCCGGCCGTGCCAGCGGCCGAAACCTCAACGATGCCTCAGACAGCCTCGTGGCGGCTGTGGCTTCCGGGGTGCCGATCCCAGCCTCGATGGCGCCACACCTGTCGGCGGTAGAAGGGTCCTCGTTACTCCTTCACGCGCAACGAGTCCGCGATGCTGCATGGGGACGATTGATTACTTACTCACCAAAGGTGTTCGTTCCTGTCACCATGCTCTGCCGCGATGTGTGTCACTACTGCACTTTCGCTCAGGCCCCACGCCATGGCGAGCACGCATTTATGACTCCTGACGAAGTTCTCGCACTCGCACGCGCCGCGGCCGAACGCGGCTGTCGAGAGGCACTCTTCACGGTCGGCGACAAGCCTGAGCTCCGGTATGCAGTAGCACGTTCGGAACTTGAGTCACTTGGCTTCAAGACCACGGTCGCTTACGTCGCCCATCTCTGTCGACTCGTGTTGGATGAAGCTGGTCTTCTTCCGCACGCCAATGTCGGCGTTGTCTCAGGCCCGGAGATCGCCATGCTGCGTGCGTCGAGCGTCTCACTTGGGTTGATGCTCGAGTCGACATCCGAACGCCTCTGCGCGCGCGGAGGGCCTCACTTCGGGTCCCCGGATAAGGAGCCTGCGCGCCGGCTCGAAGTGCTTCGGCTTGCTGGAGAGCATTCAGTGGCAGTTACGACCGGGCTGCTCGTCGGGATCGGCGAGACACGGGCAGAGCGCATTGAGACGCTCCTTGCAATCCGTCAGCAGCATGAGCAATATGGCCACATCCAGGAAGTGATCATCCAAAACTTCCGCGCCAAGCCTGGCACTCTGATGGCAGCTCATCTGGAGCCGAACTTGGGCGAGTTGCTTTGGACAATCGCCGTCGCGAGACTGCTACTCGATCCTTCTATCTCAGTACAAGCACCGCCAAACCTGTCAGGCTCAGTATTCCCGCGCCTTCTCGACGCAGGCATTAACGATTGGGGTGGGGTG
>JASHQV010000102.1 GCA_030038955.1 Solirubrobacteraceae bacterium | reverse complement strand
GCCGAGGGGGTCGAGACCGACGATCAACTGGTGGAGCTGCGGACGCTCGGGTGCGACGCCGCCCAGGGCTACCTGCTGTCCCGGCCGATGCGGGCCGATCAGCTCGAGGAGCTGATCATGCACGCCGGCTGACCCGCCCGCTTGTGGCAGGGCGGGTCAGCCGCCGGCGACGTCGCGACGCAGGAACACGAGGAACGCCGCGGACAGCGCCGGCACCCCGTACAACGCGCACACCCATGCGGCGCGGATGATCGGCGACCAGTCGATCGGCGTTCGCAGCAGACCCTGCCAGGCGTTGAACTGCGTCGACAGCAGATACGGCTGGGTCGCCCCCAGTCCCGGCAGCACCCCGACCAGCTGGATCAGCAGCGAGATCATCAGCGTTCCGACGACGGCGGCGGCGCTGTTGCGGGTGACCGCGGACAGCAGCAGCCCGATGCAGACGATCGCGGCGATCGGGATCAGGTAGACCAGCAGGCTGACGTACACCAGCTCCAGTGCCTTGGGCGCCGACACGACCGTCCCCGACAAGCTCTGCAGCGAGTTGAAGCCCGACTCGATGCTCCCCGCGATCACCGCCACAGTGCCGTCGAGCAGGATCGCGACGATCGCGTAGGTGGCGGCCACCAGCGCTTTGCCGGCAAACAGCTCGTGGCGCTCGAGCGATCGGGTGAGCACGGTCTTCAGCGTGCCGTTGTGGTCCTCGGAGGCGATGATGTCGCCAGCGACGAGCGCTGTGATCAGCGGGAACAGCCACACCGCCCCGAACAGCAGGATCACCAGCGGCATCGCCAGACCGCTGCGATCCAGGTAGCCCGTGAACGCGAGGCCTCCCCCGTGGCCGCCGTGGTGGAAGTGGATCGCCAGCGCGAACAGGATTGGCACGAGCACAGATGCGCCGAGCCCCAGGTAGGTGCGCTTCTGGTAGCGCAGCTTCACCAGCTCCCAGCGGTACACGGCGCGGATGCCGGGCCGCCGCCGGGTCGAGGGCTCGCGCTGCGCGCTCGCCCCGGCCGCGGGCTCCGACGCGGTTGCGGTGGCGCTCACGCCGGCGTCCCCTCGCTGGCAGGAGCTGCCGCCTGAGCGTCCGCAGTGGCGTCGCCCCCGTCGCCTTCGGTGAGCGAGAAGAACAGGTCCTCGAGCGTCATCGTCAGCGGCACGAGCTCGTGGATCAGCACGCCGGCCTCGATCAGCGCCCGCGACAGCTCGCCGACGGCGCCCGCATCGGCCGTGAACGCCAACCTGCCGCGCTCGCTGTGAACCTCGCCGATCCCCGGCTGCGCCTCGCACACGCGCCGAGCATCGGCGTCGTCGCTGGTGGCAAGCCGGTAGACGTTGCTGCCGCCGCCGGCAAGCCCCGAGATCGTCCCCTCGTACACGATCCGCCCGCGGCGGATGATCGCCACCCGGTTGCACACCTCCTCGACCTCGCCGAGCAGGTGACTCGAGAGCAGCACGGTCATGCCCTCGTCGGCGAGCCGCCCGATCAGCCGCCGCATGTCTCGCATCCCGGCCGGGTCGAGCCCGGTGGCGGGCTCGTCGAGCAGCAGCAGCTGCGGGTTGCGCAGCAGCGCCGCGGCGATCCCGAGGCGCTGGCGCATGCCATGCGAGTAGCCGCCCACGCGATCGCCGGCTCGATCGTCCAGCTCGACGATCGCCAGCGCCCGGTCGATCCGCTGCGGCGCGTCGCCGCCGTCGTATGCGGCCAGCAGCTGCAGGTTGCGCCGGGCGCTCATGTACGGGTAGAAGGTGGGGGTCTCGACGAAGCCGGCAACTCCTTGCAGCGCCTCGACCGACTCCTGGGGATCGCGGCCGAACAGCCGGATGGTGCCGGCGGTGGGACGGATCAAGCCGAGCATCATCCGCAGCGACGTGGTCTTGCCGGCGCCGTTCGGTCCCAGATACCCGTACACGTCGCCCGCGTTGACGGTCAGGTCGACGCCCGCTACGGCGGTCAGCGCGCCGTAGCGCTTGGCCAGGCCGCGGACCTCGATCGGTGGCACGCCGCTCACGTCGCCGGCTCCGCGCCCATCATGCAGCTGGCTCAGAGCTCGCGAGCCGCCGCGTCGGCGGTGCCGGCGGTGACCGAGCCGATCACCACGTAGCTGACCCCGCCGCGCGCGAACTGCACGACCGTGCCGAGCGGAGTCGGCAGCTGCTCGGCGGTGACGCCGTCGATCTGCACGGTCGGGAGCGTCAGCACGGGTCCGCTGTCGCCGCCGCCAGCGTCATCGGCAGGAAGCACTGAGCCGCCCGCCCCGCCCGGACGCTCGATCACCGCGATCCCACCCAGGCCCCTGCCATACAGGACGAGCGCGCCGTGGTGTCCGGCGCCGCCAATCAGCGACACCGCACGGCGGGCTCGGCCTGCCAGTCGCACGGGCGCGGCGAGGCTGAACGACACGTGCCGGCGCACCGCCCTGACGCCCGAGATCATGCGGGCATGATGCCCAGCGGCGGCGTTTGCATGTGACGCGCCGCTGGCCGCAGGCAGGGCCACGTCCACGACCTTGGCTCCGCTGGGCGGCTGGATGTCGAAGTCGGACGCGGGCACGCGCCCGTATGAGACGCCGGTCATCTGCAGCTCGAGCACCGGCGTCGAGTTGCCCCTGGCGTAGACGGCGAGCTCCAGCGGAATCCCGCGCGCGGCGTCCCATGCCAGCGAGATGCCGCCGAGCAGGCCGCCGCGGGCCTTCGGCGAGACGGTCACCCGGTAGGCCGCCTGTCCGCCGACGTCGGTGGGGTCGGCACCCGAGATCCCGAGGTGCGCGGCGAGGCGACCGAGGTCTCGCTGGATCTCGGAGACGCTGGGGATCCGATCGACGCGGGCGCTGCGCGCAGGCGAGCCCGAACGCGCGCTCGCTCCCGAGCTGGGGAGCTTGCCACGGTAGACGACGTTCATCGCCGGGTCGTACACCCAGAAGGACCCGCGGTTGAACACGATCTGCGCGTCGCCGTTGTCGGATTGCAGCTCCAGGCGAAGCCTCGCGCCGCTCACCCACAGCCGTCCGGTGGCGCCGCTCAGCAGCGGATCGGTGTCCTCGATCTCGCTCGAGCCGATCAGGCTGTTCGTGTACGAGATCGTGGCACTGAGGCCGTCCACCGGCTTCGCCTCGAGCGCCTCGTGGATGGCCGACGCCAGCGGGCGGCGCTTGGGGACCGGACCGTTCCCGGCCGCGGCCAGCGCGATCGCTGTACCGCCGACGATCACAACGACCGCCGCGGTCAAGCCGGCCAGCAGGCGCCGGGTGGAAATCGTGCGCAGCAATCTCATCGTGCGACTCGCTCCGTCTCGGTTGCCACCCAAAGGTATAGCGGGCGGCGACCGCCGGCCGGACAGCGGCGCCGCAAGCGCGCTGGCCGAACACCCGCCCGGCCAGCCCCGGCCGCATAGCCTTTCACTCGTGTGATCGGAATCGCTTGGGCAGCGGCAGCGGCGACAGCCTCTGCATGGCCTCGGACGCGAACAGCTTCGGCTCGGCCTTGGCGATCAGCGACTCGAGCTCGTCACGCTCGCGCTCGCTGAGCTTCCGCGGCCGTCCGCGCGCTTGACGCATCAACACCATCAGCCGGCGCCGCTCGCCCGGAGTCAGGCGCTCGATGTGGTCCCGCGCCAAGAGCGCCACCTCGCCGAGCACGAGCAGCCGCATCACGGGGATGCGCCGCAGTCCTGGGAGCCGTTCGGCCGCCCGGCCGAACACACGCGAGAAGCCAGACGCCGGCATCGACGCTTGAGTCTAGGCAGCGAGCGCGCCGACGCTGCCCTAGCGGCGCGCCGACGCTGCCTCGGCAGCTAGCCAGCCGAGGCCCGGCGCGCACCCGGGCGCGGTCCACAGCGCGTCGCCCCCGAGTGCATGGCGCTCGGCGCGGCCGTCCGCCAGCAGCTCCAGCAGCGCGACCTCGGCCGCGTCGCGATCGGGGCGGTCGTTGCCCGACGCCAGCAGCGCAGCGACCTCCTGCGTGGCCAGCCCGAACTCGAAGAACTCCAGCAGCGGCGCCGGGTCATCGGGGGCGGCACGGCGCTCGAGGCGCGGGTTGAGGTTGGCGATCAGCACGTCGTAGGCCTCAACCGGCTGAAAGCCGCCGGCCTCCAGCCGCCGGCCATCGTCGGTCTCGAACACGACCGACGGCGCCGTGTAGCGAACCGCCCCGTCGGTGTTGCCGGCCTTGCCCTGGAACTCGGTCGGCGAGCCGGCTGCGGTCCGCGTCAGCGCCTTGTCGTGCTCGTAATCGCTCAAGACCTCGGGCGCGTCGATCAGGGCAACGATCTGCTCGGCGTCGACGCCGGGCACGCCGCTCAGCACGGCGCGCAGCTGCTCGCCATCGTCGAACAGCAGCGGCGTGTTGAAGTTGGCCAGCTGCAGCGCCCGGAACACGCGCCACTCGCTGCCGGGCCACTGACGACGAGCGGCGATCACCGCCCGGCACGCTGGAGAGGACGGGCTCAGTCCGGGCTTGACGGCGGCGACGAACGGCATTCCATAGCGCTCGCGGAAGCGCAGCTGCCCGATCGTCCTGCGCGCAGGCGTGTAGCCGTTTGCCAGGTAACGGGAGACGTCCTCGCTGAGACCGACCAGCACCAGCTTCCAGTCGAGCTGCTCGCCGTAGCGCCACTCGAGCACTCGCAGCGCCGGGTTCTCCGAGTACGCCCAGGGACAGGCCGGATCGCTGAACAGGGTGGTGGAGATCAGACCGTTGATGGCTCAATTGTTGCACAGACCGGCCACGGGCCGGGACCGTGGGTAGTGGGTCAAGCCCCAGCTGACCCACTACCGGGACAGCCGGTCCAGCAGCTCGACCTGAGCGGGATTGATCCGCCGGCGCGCCTCATCCAGCTCGAACCACGCGGCGCGGTCGATCTCCGGCACCTCGAGCATCCGTCCCGAGCGCGGTGGCCACTCCACCCGCGCGGTGTTGCTGTGGACCTGGTCGACGTCGACGTCGCCGGCGACCGCCCAGGCGAGCACCCGCTTGCCCGACCGCTGCCGCACCTCGCCGAGCGCCAGCGTGGGTGCGTCCGCCGCTAGCGGTGTCCCCAGCTCCTCGGCAAACTCCCGCCGCGCCGCCGCCAGAGGATCCTCGTCGGCGTCGAGCTCGCCCTTGGGGATCGACCAGCTGCCGAGGTCGCGGCGCGCCCACAACGGACCGCCGGGATGCACGAGCAGCACCTCCGTGCGTCCCTGGCGGACACGGTGCAAGAGGATCCCGGCGCTGCGAGCGGCGGCCATCACCTGATCGTAGGAGCCCGCACGCATCCGACAAGCTCAGCTGCCGCCCCGGGATCACCCGCCGACCGACGAGATCAGGGCTTTTTTAGCGAGTTCTTCTCCTACTCTGCGGTTCCCGCTTCAATCTGTGCCGCATGGCCCTACAGACTCCTCCCCCACGCGACGCTCCCCCGCGCGCGGCCGTCGATGCGCAGCGCGAGACCGAGCCGCTCGGCCTCGACGCCGTCACCGTCCACGACCCTGTCGCGGCGCTCGATCACCGTTCTCGGCGCGATGCGATCCTGCCGGATCAGGCTCCCGCCGGTCACTACCTCGCGCTCGAGGGCGGCGACCACGAAGTGCTCCTGATCTCGATCGAGGATCGCGTCACCCACATCGGGCGGGCGGCCACCGCCGATCTGCGGTTCGAGGATCCGCGCGTGTCCCGCCGTCACGCGATCCTCGTGCGCTACGGCCGTCACGTACGCGTGCTCGACGACCGCAGCTCGGAGGGCACGTTCGTCAACGGCTCGCGCGTGGTCGCGACCGACCTGACCGAGGGCGACGTCGTCCGGCTCGGGCCGGTCGCGTTCACCTACACGATCGTCCGCTAAGGGCCTATCTCACTTGGATCGCACGCCTGGATGCGGCCCAGTCGCACGCCCAACTGAGATAGGCCCAAAACCGCCCACGGCGCTGGTCGCCGACAGCGAGATTGCTCTTTATCCAGAGTTCGGGTAAGGCGCCTAGCCTGCGCCCGCGCATCAGAATCCCCTGTTAAGCAACCGTTTTCACGCCGCCACCAGGATCAGGCTGGTGGCTAGTGTTGGCTGCGCAGCCGGCGATGGAACCGAACTCTCTCGAGACCGCCTTACAGCCTCCACCCACGTCGACGCCCCGACGCGCGCGGTGGCGCACTGAGCTCCGGCCGCCGGCACCCGCGAACGCAGCGTCGAGCCGCACGCCCATCTGGCAGCTGACACTGGCGGGCGTGCTCGCGCTGGCGATGATCGCCAGCACGGCCTGCATCATGGTGACAGCCGTGGGCGGACGTTCGCCGATCGTGCCCAGCCAGCCGTCGATCGCCGGCTGGCTGTCGGGGATCACCGACGCGCGGCTCGGCTACCACGTGTTCCTGACCAGCCTGATCGTGTTCACGGTGGGCTATGCCGGGCTCGTGACACTGTCGCGGCGGCTATCGACGCGTGCCGTCGTCGCGCTGATCGCGGTGTTGTACGTGATCGTGTTCGTCGGCCCGATCGTGGTCTCGACCGACGTGTTCAGCTACATCGCGTATGCCCGGATGGGCGTCCTGCATGGACTGAACCCGTACGTGTCCTCGCCGTTCGCGATCCGTCACGACCCGTCCTACCGCTATGTCGGCACCGACTGGCTGTTCGTGCCAACCGCCTACGGCCCGCTGTACACGCTGATCTCGTATCCGTTCGCGTTGCTGGGGATGACCGGGGCCGTGTGGGGGATGAAGACGACGGCGCTGCTCGCCTGCGTGGTCGTCGACTGGCTCACGTGGCGCTGTGCCCGGCTGCGCGAGCTCGACTCGAGGCTGGCGCTGCTGATCGTCGCCGCGAACCCGCTGGTGGTGATCTACAGCCTCGCGAGCGCGCAGAACGACCTGGTGATGATCGCGCTGGTCGTGCTCGGGGTGTATCTGGCGCTGACGAGCGAGCTCGGCCGGCGCCGGCGCAGCAGACTGCGCAGCGGCGCGGGCGCTGCCGGGGTCGCGCTCGGCGCCCTGATCAAGGCACCCGCGGTAGCCGTGCTCCCGTACATGCTGGTCGGCCGCCGGCGCATATCCGCCGTCGCCGGCGCTGCTGTGGCGCTCGGCCTCGGGCTCGTGAGCGCCTATGCGGCATTCGGCAGCCACGGGATCGACCTCGCCTCCGGCGTCAATCGGGACTCCGCGTACGTGTCGGTCGACAGCTTTGCCAACGAGATCGCCCACCTGCTTGGCAAGCCGGGCATCTACCCGGCCGATCACCACATTCTCGACGCCCTGCTGGTGGTCTTCGCGCTGTACCTGCTATGGCGAACCTGGCGCGGCTACGAGTGGATCGCCGCGGCCGGCTGGGTGCTGCTCGCGACATCCGTCACCAGCACGTGGCTGCAGGCCTGGTACCTCGTCTGGCCGCTGCCGCTGGCGGTGATCTCCCGTGACCGCCGCCTGCTGTGGGCGACCCTGTTCGTCGAGGGTCTGTTCGTGATCCACCAGCTGCCACCGATGTTCGACGTCCAGTGATCGCGGTCCGGCGTCGAATCACGCTGCGGCGGGCCGAGACGATCGGTCTCTGCCTCGTGGGCCTTGTGCTGGCGGTCGCGACCGTGTACGACCTCACGCGTGAGGTGCGGATCGATGATCGCATTCACGCCGATGTGGCCAGCTGGCACGCGATCACCGGCAGCCACGAGGTGAGCCTGCTGATCAAGCAGGACATCAAGCCGGGCACGACCCGCGACAGCGTCTGTGGGCCCGTGCAACCCTTCTTCTTCCACAGGCGCTTCTTGGCCTGCCTGATCTTCCAGGGCACCGTCCGCGCCGATCGTCGCGTCGTCGCCGGCGGCTACTACTTCGAATCGATCTACCGCTACGGCCGCTGGTTGCTAAACGACCTTCCCAGCGACCGCTACGGATGCTTCGGAGACGCCGCCGCGGAAGGCTTCCACTGTGACCTCAGGGTCCCACCCGGAGCTCCCGACCGGCCGCTCGTGCGCGCGTGAGCGGTCCTCAATTGGCTGCCGACCGGCTCGCTGACGTCCTCATTGGCTGCCGACCGGCTCGCTGACCACGTCCCGCCGCACCAGCGAGCTGTACAGGCCGCCCCGCTCCAGCAGCTCCTCGTGGGTGCCCCGCTCGACGATCGCGCCCTGGTCGAGCACGATGATCTGCTCGGCGTCCCGCACGGTCGACAGCCGGTGGGCGATCGTGATCGTCGTCCTTCCTTCTGCGAGCCGGTCGAGCTCGGCCTGCAGCGCCGCCTCGGTCTTCGTGTCGAGCGCGCTGGTGGCCTCGTCGAGCACCAGCACCGGTGGGTTGCGCAGCACCGTTCGCGCGATCGCCATGCGCTGCTGCTCCCCGCCCGAGAAGCGGTACCCGCGCTCTCCCACGATCGTGTCGTAGCCCTCGGGCAGCGACGTGATCAGCTCGTGGATCCGCGCCGTGCGCGCCGCCTCCTCGATCTCCTCGTCGCTGGCGTCGGGCCGTGCGAACCGGAGGTTCTCGCGGACGGTGGCGTGGAACAGGTAGGTCTCCTGCGAGACCACGCCGACCGTGGCCGCCAGCGAAGCCAGGCTGGCCTCGCGGATGTCGACCCCGTCGATCGTGATCCGTCCCCGCTGGGGCTCGTACAGCCGCGCCACCAGATACCCGAGCGTGGTCTTGCCGGCACCGGTCTCGCCGACGATCGCCGTGCGCGTCCCCGGCGGCACGACGATCTCGATGTCGCGCACGTTCCAGGACGTCTCGCCGTTCACGCCATAGCTGAACGAGACGTCCTCGAAGCGCACCTCCCCGACGATGTTCTCGGGCATCAGCTCGATCGGGTTGTCCGCCTCGGCAATGTCGATCGGCAGGTCGAGGTACTCGAAGATCCGGTCAAACAGGGCGAGCGACGCCTCGACCGAGGCGCCGACCCCGAGCAGCGACTGGATCGGGAACAGCAGCCGCGTCTGTAGCGTCGTGAACGCGACGACGGTACCGATCGTGATCGTGTGCGCCACGAACGTCTGCCCAGCCAGCCAGTAGATCACCGCCGGCTGCGCCGCGAACACGAACTGGATCGTCGCCATCAGCCAGCGGCCGGCCATCCGCGAGCGCACCTCGAGGTCCGCGATCTCCTTGGACTCGTCGGTGAACCGGTCGGCCAGGTCGCCGCCGCGGCCCATCGTCTTGCCGAGCATGATCCCGGACACCGATAGCGACTCGGCGACGAGCGCGGTGAGGTCGGCCAGCCGCCGCTGCTGCTCGGTCGTCAGACGCCGCCGGACCTTGCCGACCCTCCGCGTCATCCACACCGATGGCGGCACGAACACCAACGAGATCGCCGCGAGGCGCAGATCCAGCAGACACATCGCGACCAGCGCCGCGACGACGGTGGTGGCATTCTGCGCGATCGTCGTCGCCGTGCTCGTGATCACGTCGTCGAGTCCACCGATGTCGTTGGCGATCCGCGACTGCACCTCGCCCGTGCGCGTGCGTGTGAAGAACGCCAGCGACATCCGCTGCAGCCGGTGGTACACCGCCGCCCGCAGGTCGTGCATCACCTGCTGGCCCACCTGGTTGGAGATGTAGGTCTGCCACACGCTGGTGGCGTTCGAGAAGATCGCCACCCCGATCATCCCCAGCACCAGCTCGGTCAGCAGCACGTCCTCGTGCTTGAAGATGCCGTCGTCGAGTGCGGCACGTAGCAGAAACGGATTCAGCATGCTGACCGCGGCCGACACGATGATCATCGCCAGCACGACTCCGAGCCGGACCCGATACGGCCGGAACAGCGCCAGGATCCGCCGCCCCTCGCGCCGGCGACTCGGGTCCATCAGCCCGGGCGGCTTGCCGTCGGGCCGTCGCAGCTGCCGCATCGCACCGCTGCCGCCGCTGCCGTGCATCGCCCCGATGCCGCTGTTGAACATTCCCATCGCGATCAATGATGGCGGGTCCGCGCGCGATTGTCCGGCCGTTGCTGGGCCGGTTGCCGGCTGACCGGCTCGGCAACCGGCCCGCGCGGTGCTCGCCGAGCGTCGCGCCGAGCGGCTTCGGCGCCACCCAGCCCCAAGGCGGGTGGCGCCGGTCAGATCGCGGTTGCCGCGGTCATACGTGCGCGCTCGACGGGACCGGCGTCCGCCCCGGCTGGTGGCCCCCCGCCGGCGACAGTCGCCCCAGCTGCAAGCAGATGCAGAAGTGCTCGACGACGACGGGGTCGAACTG
>JASHQV010000101.1 GCA_030038955.1 Solirubrobacteraceae bacterium | reverse complement strand
CACGTGGAGCGCCAGCTGGTGCAACAGCTCGGCCGCGAGCCGACCGCCGACGAGATCGCCACCGAGCTCGAGACGACCGTGCGCGAGGTGCGTGACGTGCTGCGCATGGCGCAGCAGCCGGTATCGCTGGAGAAGCCGATCGGCGAGGAGGAGGAGTCCGAGCTGGGCGACTTCGTCGAGGATCAGACGGCCGAGTCGCCGTTCGAGCTGGCGGCCGAGCGCCTGCGCCGGGAGAACCTGCGGCGTGCGCTGGCGGCGTTGCCCGAGCGCGAGCGCGAGGTGATCGAGCTGCGGTTCGGACTGACCGGGGAGCGGCCGTACACGCTCGAGGAGGTTGGTCGCGCCTTCAACGTGACCCGCGAGCGCATCCGCCAGATCGAGAACCACACGCTGAAGAAGCTCGAGGCGCTGCCCGAGGCGCAGCGGCTGCGCGACGCCTCCTGAGCCGGGGCTCTGCTGCAGCGGGCCACAGCTAATAAACTCGCGGTGGTCCCCGGCGGGATTCCCGAGCGGTCAAAGGGGTCTGACTGTAAATCAGATGGCTACGCCTTCCCAGGTTCGAATCCTGGTCCCGCCACTGCCCAGGGGGAGCCTCGGTTCTGCCATCTGATGCGTCTGCTCGCAGGCAGCGCCTCCCCCGCCGCTTCGGCAGGAATGGCTGATGACACCGATCACCACGAGCATCGAGATCGCGCGAAGTGGGGAGCAGGTGTTCGCCTACGTGACCGATCCAAGCAGCTTCCCCGAGTGGCAGCTCGGCGTCGTGAGCGGCCACCTCGACACGCCCACGACCCGCGTCGGCTCCAAATGCACGACGATCCGAAGGATCGGGGGGCGTGAGCGGGAGGTGACCACCACCGTCACCGAATACGATCCGCCGCGGCGGTGGGCCGACCGGGGCGTCGACGGTCCGATCAGAGCGATCGTCGCGGTCACGGTGGAGCCGCTTGCCGATGGATCGCGGTCGCGATTGACGATCGAGGTGGACTTCACCGGCCACGGGATCGGCAAGCTGCTGGTTCCGCTGGTCGTCCGTCGCCAGGCTGCCAGGGAAAACCCAGAAAGCCTGCGGCGACTCAAGCAACGCCTCGAGACCACGCCGTAGATTGTGGGAGCGCCGGGGCGGGTCGGGACTTCTGGAGCGCGCGTGCTCCCGGCTCATCGACCAGGAACGTGGGTGGGCACCCGGTTCGAGGCCGACCGCGCCGAAGCCGATGCGCTCGCGCCACGAGCGGTAGCACAGCCACGAGCGGTAGCGCAGGTGCCAGGCGAGCTTCCCCTATGGCTTACGCTCCTGATCCGGTGCGGGCCTTCTGATTCCCGTTACTCGAGACGACACGGCCCGCCAGTCTGTGACATGGGCCTGAAGCTCGAGACGGTCGATCCCGAGATCGCACGTCGGGTGATCTCCCGGATCGCGTACGGAGGTCCACCGCGCCACCCTCCCGTCTTGTCATCGCGCTGACCGCCTAGCTGCCCGGCGAGGCGGCGTTCGGGCAAGCTCGGATCGATGGCACCCGCACGATCCATGCCAGCGACAGCTTGACGGCGGGAGCGCCGTCGTGCCCGCGCTCCGAGTCGCTGGCCAAGGCAGCACCCCATCGGGAAGCCACCGGGAGGCGCCGGGCGACGACCTGGCTAGGTCACTCGCGGCTCGGGCTGGTGGTGATGGCGCTGATCGTCGGCGGCGGCGCCGGGCTTGGCGCGGTCGGCTTCCGTGAGCTGATCTTCCTGTTCACGTGGCTGGTCACCGGCCACAAGCAGTTCGGGCAGCAGGGCCACGTCGCCAGCACGCACCTGGGGTTCGCCGGCATCTACTTCGTGCTGTTCGTGCCGGTGCTCGGCGGCCTCGTCTATGGGCCGCTGATCCAGCGGTTCGCGCGCGAGGCCCGCGGCCACGGGGTTCCGGAGGTGATGCTCGCGGTCGCCGAGAACGGCGGACGGATCCGGCCACCGGTGACGATCGTGAAGGCGCTTGCGTCGGCGATCTGCATCGGCACCGGCGGCTCGGTCGGAAGAGAGGGTCCGATCGTGCAGATCGGCTCAGCATTGGCGTCCTCGCTCGGCCAGCTGGTGCGGATGACCGAGACGCGACTCCGCGTGATCGTCGCCTGCGGCGCTGCCGGCGGCATCGCCGCCACCTTCAACGCTCCCCTCACCGGCCTGTTCTTCGGCTTCGAGATCGTGCTGCGGGAGTTCTCGCTGGATGCGCTGTGTGCCACCGCGCTGTCGGCCGCCGCCGCGGACGTGGTCAGCCGTGCGTTCTTTGGCGCCGCCCCGTTCTTCGCCGCAATTCCACACGACCTGATCCTCCACAACGACCTCGCCTACCTGCTGATGGCGGTGCTCGGGTCGATCGCCGGGCTGATCGGCTGCGGGTATAAGGCCTTCCTGTACGGGATCGAGGACCGGGTCGACGCGCTGTGGAAGGGCCGACCCGAGTGGGCCAGGCCGGCAGTCGGCGGCGTCGCGCTCGGGCTGGTGCTGCTCGCGCTGCCGCAGATGTACGGGGTCGGCTATCCAGTGATGGACAAGGTGCTGGCCGGTCACGAGCTGCTGTGGTTCCTGCTGATCCTCGCGCTCGCGAAGATCTTCGCCTCCAGCCTGACGCTGTCGATCGGCGGCTCCGGTGGCATCTTCGCGCCGTCGCTGTTCACCGGCGCCGCCGCCGGTGAGGCGTTCGGCGTGATCGTCCACCATCTGTTCGGCTCGGTCGCGGGACCGCCCGCGATGTACGGCGTGGTGGCGATGGGTGGGGTCTTCGCGGGCGCGTCGCAGGCGCCGCTGACGGCGATCGCCAGCGTCGCCGAGATGACCGGCAACTTCACGCTGACGTTGCCGATCATGCTGGTCAACGGGATCGCCGCAGCGCTCTCCCGGAAGCTCACATACGGCACCATCTACACGGGCAAGCTGCTCCGTCGCGGCGTCGACATCGAGCGATCCAAGGCCACGCCGCGGTCGAGTCGGTGCCCTTCGGGGACGTGATATGGCGGCTGGGCAGACGCAACGAGGCGTGCCGTCGGGATCGTCGGCACAGCTGGCCCAGCCGGGCGCAGCGGCCGGAGCCGCGCAAGCTTCACCCGAGTGGTGGCGCGCTGGCCGGCCCCGTTCGGCGAGTCCGCCGGTCTCAGGCTGACACGCCGCTGGCCGGCTATCAGCTGCGCTAGCTGGAGCTGGGGCCGGACTCCCCGGAGTAGCCGGCCGGCTAGGAGCCCCGGCCCTTGGTGATCAGGCCAGCGGCCCCGGCGAGCACGCCGATCAGCACCCCCCCGAAGATGCTGATCGGCACCGACATGCCATTGCTGGCGTGGCTGGCCATCTCGCTGCACATCCACACGAAGTACCCGACCAGCAGTGCCCCACCGATCACATAGCCAAGCACCGGCACGGACCGGTTCGTGCTGCCACGGCGTCGGTCGCGCTGGTCCTGCTGTGACCGGCCGGCGTCGGCGCGCTCGCGCCGGTCCTGCTGTGATCGGCCGGCGTCGGCGCGCTCGCGCCGGTCCTGCCCTGGCCGGCCGGCGTCAACGCCCATTGGCGATCACCGCTCCAGCCCGGGCCACGGTCGCGCGCCCGTGAGCTGCATCGTCGAGACGCGCACCTTCGACTTGTCGTGCAGCCCGCTCAGCCCGCTCGGCGCTCGGCTCTCTCAGCTCGCTCCGAGCGTGACCGCATCCCACCTGGGGACCGAGGCCGGTGGTGGGCAGGGCAACGTCCTGCAACTCGAGCAGCTCCCCGGGCGGACCGCCGGTCAGCAGCCATCCCTGATCGATCGAGCTGACCAGGCGGCGGTCGCCGAGCTTGCCGAGCGCGGCGGTGACCGATGGCCGCTGGGCGGCGATCAGGTCGGCCAGCACGCTGTGAGACAGGTTGAGCGGGAGCATCACTCCGTCGCGGCGCACGTGGCCCCAGCGATCGGCCAGGTGCCAGAGCAGCATGTGCAGACGCACCTCGATGCGGGGGTGGTGGACGATCGCCATCATCAGCGCGAGCC
>JASHQV010000100.1 GCA_030038955.1 Solirubrobacteraceae bacterium | reverse complement strand
GCCCGCCCCAGCGACCCACCGCGGGTCGAATATCGACGGATAGTCCGTCGATATTCGACCCGCGGACGCGGTCAGGACACGTCGAGCACGACCTTGCCGACGGCGCCGCGGGCGTCGATCAGCGCCAGCGCCTCGGCGGCCCGCTCGAGCGGGAACTGGGCACCGACGATCGGGCTGACCGCCCCATCGGCGATCAGCTGCGCGAGCGCAGTGCCGACCTCAGTCACGTAGTCCGGCCTCGACATCGCGTACGCGCCCCAACCGGCCCCGACCACCTCGGTGTTTCCCAGCAGCAGCCGGTTGACCCTGACCTCGGGGATCGAGCCCGCGGTGAAGCCGACGACCAGCAGCCGCCCGCCTGGCGCGAGCGTGCGCAGGCTATCGGTGAAGCGCTCGCCGCCAACCGGGTCCAGCACCACGTCGACGCCCTGCTGCTTGGCGGCGTCCTTCCACTCATCGCTCGCGAGCAGCACCTGGTCGGCACCGGCGTGGGTGGCGATCTGGGCCTTCTCGTCGGTCGACACGACTGCGATCGTCCGCGCCCCGAGCCCCCTCGCCACCTGCAGCGCCGCCGTCCCGACGCCACCGGCCGCGCCGTGCACGAGCACGGTCTCGCCGGCGCGCAGCCGCCCGCGCGTGTGCAGCGCGAAGTAGGCGGTGTGATAGTTGAGGATCAGCCCGGCGCCCTGCTGGAAGTCGAGCTGCTCGGGGAGCGGGAAGCTGAACTGCACCGGTGCGACGGCGAGCTCGGCGAAGCCGCCGGTGAAGCAGAACGCCGCCACCCGGTCGCCCGGCTCAAACGGCGAGCCAGCGGGAGCGCTGCGGACGACGCCGGCCACCTCGCTGCCGGGCACGAACGGCAGCGGCGGCTTGAACTGATACTCGCCCCGCGTCTGCAGCACCTCGGGAAACGACACGCCCGCCGCCCGTACCTCCACGACGACGCCGTCGCCGCCAGTCAGCGCGTGCGAGGCCTCGGGCTCGGGCAGCTCGACCAGCCGCAGCGCCGTCGCCGGCCCGGTCAGCTCAGTGATCTGGATCGCGCGCATCAGTGGGCCTCCTCTAGATGATCGACTCCAAATCGATTGCGCGTGGGGCAAGCGGGACGGTGCGGGTGGGAGGCGGCACCGCCAGCGAAGCTGGTGGTGGCAGCAGCGCTGCGTGAGCCGACCGACCGTGCCGTGTCCGCGAAGTCATCCCGTACGCATCCGCGAGTGAGCCATTTGGAATCAATCATCTAGCCGAACTGCTCGTCCAGCACGCGGATCGCTCGCGGCGGGGCGCGCAGCACGGGCAGCTCGGCGATCTCCGCCATCGCCGCCTGGAAGCGGGACTCGAGCACCGGGTGGACGACCATCACCAGCCGGGCCTGCTCCTCGAGGCCCCTCTGCACGACTGATTTGACCGACACCTGGTGGGTCGACAGGATGCCGGCCACCGTCGCGAGCACGCCGGGCTGATCGGCCACTTGCAGGTGCAGGTAGAAGCCCGACACGACGTCGTCGACCAGCTCGAGCGCCTTCGTGGCCATCGGCGCCGTCGCCGGCGGGATCATCGCGCTGACGACGTCGCCGAGCACCGCCGTGGCCGTCTGTGGGCCGCCCGCCCCCGGCCCCGACATCGTGATCTCGGTGATCTCCCGCGACTCGACCGTGACCGCGTTGAAGGGGCCGTTGATCGAGGCGAGCGGGTGCCCGGGGTACAGGAACAGCGGATGCACCCGAACCGACAAGCCGCCGTCGATCCGCTCCGCCGTGCCAACCAGCTTGAGGCCGAGGCCGAGCTCGCGCGCGTACTCCATGTCGTCGGAGGTGATCTGCTCGATCCCCTCGTACCGCACCTGCTCGAGGCGGACCGGCGTGTCGAACGCGAGGCGGGCGAGGATTGCCATCTTCGCGGCCGCGTCGCGGCCGCCCACGTCCTCGGCGGGGTCCGCCTCGGCGTAGCCGAGCCGCTGCGCCTCGGCCAGCGCCTCCGGGTAACTGAGACCGGCCCGCGCCATCTCGCTGAGGATGAAGTTCGTGGTGCCGTTGACGATCCCGTGCACGCGCTCGATGTGCGCCCCGGCGAGCGACTCCTGGAGCACCCGGACGACCGGCACGGCGCCCGCCACAGCGCCCTCGAAGCGCAGCTGCACGCCCGCCTCGCGGGCCGCCTCGAACAGCTCCTCGCCGTAGCGGGAGAGCAGCTGCTTGTTGGCGGTGACCACGTGACGGCCGGCGCGCATCGCCCGCAGCACGTAGTCGCGAGCGGGCTCGATCCCGCCGATCAGCTCGACGATCAGGTCGGAGCGCTCGAGGATCTCCTCGAAGGCGCCGCCGTCGCGAGTGAGCACGCCCGAGAGGACCGGGCGCAGCCCGGTGATCCGCTCGACCCGCGCCCCGTGCTCGCGCAGCAGCACGGCAAACGCGTCGCCCACCGTCCCCCGTCCGAGCAGCCCGATGCGGAACTCAGACATCCCGGCTCATCAGGTCCTCGTAGGTCTCGCGGCGCACCACCAGCCGTGCCTGGCCGTCACCGACGAAGACCACGGGAGGGCGCGGCACGCCGTTGTAGTTGTTGGCCATCGCGTAACCGTAGGCGCCGGTGACGGGGGTGACGACGACGTCTCCGGCAGCGGGATCTGGCAACAGCACGTCGCGGGCGAGCACGTCGCCTGACTCGCAGTGCTTGCCGACCAGATGGCAGCGCTGCCCGCCGCCCTGCAGCGGCCGGTCGGCGAGCAGCGCTTCGTAGTGGGAGCCATACAGCATCGGACGCAGGTTGTCGGACATGCCGCCGTCGACCGCCACCCAGGTAGAGACGTTGTGCTTGACCGCCTCGACCGTGTAGAGCGTGACCGTCGCGTTGGCGACCAGCGCCCGCCCCGGCTCGAGCAGCAGCCGCTTGCCGGGACCGAGCAGCTCGTGCGCGGCATCGACCAGCGCCGACAGGTAGGCCTCGACGCTGGGCGGGCGCTGGTCGCGCAGGTAGCCGACGCCGAGGCCGCCGCCGAAGTCGTAGACGCTGAAGTCACCGAGATCGGCGAGCGCCTCGATCGCGCGGCGGAACGGCTCGAGCGCCAGCAGCTGCGAGCCGATGTGGCAGTGCAGCCCGGTCAGTCGCAGCTGCGAGCAGGTGCCCAGGCGGGCGATCGCCTCGCGGGCGTCGGCCAGGCCAAAGCCGAACTTGGAGTCCGCCTGACCGGTCGAGACGGCGGCATGCGTGTCTCCTGAGACGCCAGGGTTGACGCGGATCAGCACGTCCTGGGTGACGCCGGCGACTCCGGCCAGCCGCTCGACGCGCTCGAGATCGTCGAACGAGTCCAGCACCACGTGCCCGATCGTGGCATCGAGCGCG
>JASHQV010000099.1 GCA_030038955.1 Solirubrobacteraceae bacterium | reverse complement strand
AGACGACCTGCACACGCGGCAGCGCCTTGCGGCCCCGGCGGCGGTCGGTGACCGCGAAGCTGATGCTGCCGTCGTAACGGGTCAGCCCGGCCACGCTGAGGCCGAGGGTGGTCTTGCCGCTGCCCGACTCGCCGACGAGGCCGAGCACCTCGCCCCGCCCGATCGTGAAGGAGACGTCGCGCAGCGCGGTCTTGCGGTGGTACCGCTTGGTCAGGTTCGCCACCGTGACGAGCGGCTCCGTCCCCGTGACCGGCGGCCGCGTGCGGTCGGCGACAACCGCCGCGGCGCCCGGCCCGGGGCGGTGCCTGGCGCTGATGTCGGGCAGCGCCGCGATCAGCGCGCGGGTGTAGCGGTGCCGCGGCGCGAGCAGCACGTCCGCGGCCGGGCCCTCCTCGACCAGGACGCCGCGCTGCAGTACGCCGATGCGCTGGCAGTGCGCGGCCACGAGCGCCAGGTTGTGGCTGATCAGGATGCTCGCGAAGCCCAGCTCCGCGCGCAGCCCGTCGACGAGTGCCATGATCTCAGTCTCGACCTGGCTGTCCAGGCCGGTCGTCGGCTCGTCGAGGACGAGCAAACGCGGCTCACTGGCCAGCGCCATCGCGATCACGATGCGCTGCTGCTGGCCGCCGGACAGCTCGTGCGGATAGCGCTCGGCGATAGCCGCCGCCGGCGCCAGGCGCACCCGCTCGATCGCGGCCAGGGCGGCGGCCCTGGCGGTCGCCCGGTCGGCGCCGTGCAGCCGGTAGACCTCGGCGATCTGGCGGCCCGCCGGCATCGTGGGGTTCAGCGCCAGCCCCGGTTCCTGGTAGACGACCGCGAGCGCGCTCGCGCGGAAGGCCCGCAGCGCCGCCGGGTCGAGGCCGAGCACCGGGATGCCCGCGATGCAAAGCTCGGCCGCGGTGACGTCCGTGCCCGGCGGCAGGTAGCGGGTGAGCGCGAGCGCGGCGGTGCTCTTGCCCGAGCCGGACTCGCCGACCAGCCCGTAAGACTCCCCTTCGCCGACGACCAGGCTGAGCTCGCGCAAGGCCGGCACCATGCCCCGGCGGGTCCGGTAGGAGACGGTCAGGTCCGCTACCGACAGAACCGGCTCGCTCACGACCACACCTCCTTGAGGTTGTCGGCGATCAGGTGGGTCGCGACGACCAGAGAGGCGACCGCGGCGGCGGGGAAGACCACCGTCCACCACGCGCTCTCGATGAAGACACGGTTGTCGTTGATCGCCAGTCCCCAGTCCGGTGAGGGCGGCTGGGCGCCGAGACCGAGGAACGACAGCGTGGCGGTCATCAGGATCGCGGCGGCCAGGCTGAGCGTGGCCTGGATGATGATCGTGGGCAGGACGTTGGGTACCAGTTCGGTGGCCATGATGCGCAACGCCGACTCGCCCTGGAGCCTGGCGGTCGTTACGTATTTCTTGCCCATCTCGGCGAGAACCGCGGCTCGGATGATGCGAGCGATGCCGGGGGCGAATACCACGCCGATGATCACGATAAGCGCCGGCGCCGACGCGCCGAACGCGCCGACCACGACGATCAGGAAGATCAGTGGCGGCAGCACGACGAGCACGTCGAACAGGCGCATGAACAGCGTGTCGACCCAGCCGCGGAAGTAGCCGGCGATGACGCCGAGCGTGCTGCCGAGGATCGCGGCGACGACCGCGCCGAGCGGCCCGACCGCCAGCGCGGAGTCCGCGCCCGCGAGCGTCCTGGCAAAGACGCTGCGGCCAAGGTCGTCGGTGCCGAATGGCTCCGACCAGCTCGGCGCGGCGAGCAGGTGCCCGGTGTTGGTGTACGGGTTCAGCCCGAACAGGCGCCAGGTTGCCGCGGCGCCCACCCACCAGGCCACGACCAGCACGCTGATCACGAACGTCGGACGGCGCAGCAGAGCTCGGACGCGCCGCCGCACCACGCCGGCCCCTGCGGCCAGTGTTCCCTCGCCAGTGCCCGGTGCCGCATCATCCGCCACCGCCGGCCCAGGCACGGACAGGGCGGTGACCGTCTCCGGCCCTCCCTTGGACAAGAAGTCCATCAGCTTCCCGTGTTCTCGAATCGGATGCGCGGGTCCATGAGGATCAGGCACACGTCGGTCAGCAGGAGGGCGAGCAGCGCGATCACGCCGGTCACCATGACGCCGTCGGTAAGCAGCACCACGTCCTTGCGCTCGGCGGCAATCACCATGAGTGCCCCGAGGCCGGGATAGTTGAACAGGGTCTCCACGATGGCGCTGCCGCCAAGCAGGCCGCCGAAGTAGATGCCGAGCAGCGAGAGCGTGGGGATGAGCGCGTTGCGGGCCACGTGCCGCCGGACGATCGCCGGGCCGGGGAGCCCCTTGAGCACGGCGGTCCGGTGGAACGCCGCGCTGATCGCCCCGGCCGTGCCGGTGCGCACCATTCGCGTAAGCACCGCCAGGTAGGAAACGGCGAGCACGATCGCGGGCAGCGTCATCACGTGAATCCGCTGGGCGAGATTCCCGGTGGCGTCGGCACCTGACTGGATCGGAACCGCCTTGAGCCACACCGCGAACACGATCAGCAGCAGCACTCCGGTGACGAACTCGGGCACCGACGAGAGCGTCATCAGCGAGATCGTGATCACGCGATCGGTGCGCCGCCCCTCGCGGTAAGCCTGGACCGACCCGAGGACGAGCGAGGCCGCCACCATCATGACGAACGCGTACAGGCCGAGCAGCGCGCTGTTGAGAAGGTGGCCGAGAATCAGCGGCCGTGACGGCACCGCGTAGACGAAGCTCGTTCCCCAATTACCGGTGAAGAACCCGCGCAGCCAGCGCAGGTAACGGACGGCCACCGGCCCGGTGAGGCCGTTGCTCACGTCCCAGGCGTGCACCTGCGCCGCCGTGGCGTACTGGCCGAGCGCGTTCCGCCCCGGGTCGCCGGGGACGAGCTCGATCAGCCAGAACGTCAGCATCGAGACCGCGATGAGCACGAACGGGATCTGGAGCAGCCGCTTGCCGAGCAGCGCCACGATCCTCGTGTGGCGCTCGGAGAGCGCGGCGAGCCCGCATGCGGTACCCGCGGCCGTCATCTGATCATCGCCCTCCCGGCGCTGCCCGTGACCAAGGTCAGCCCGAGACCGAGATCCCACGGAAGTCAAAGCCGCCCGCGAAGTCCTCGCCGTTGGGGAAGTCGCCGTGCACCGCGCTGCCGAGGTACACGTCGTTCTGCTCGAACGCGGCGATGATCACCGGGACCTGGGTCCACTCGATCTGCGCGATCTGGTTGGCCAGCGTCTGCCGCTGCGCGGTCGTGGTGGCCGCCTCGTACTCGCTGTTCAGCGTGCCGAGCTGGGAGTTCGCGTAGTGCGAGGCGTTCCACGCGCTGCCGGATGCGTAGATCAGCCCGTATAGCTGTGCGGGCAGCCGGTCGGCCCAGTCAGTGATCGTCACCGGCGCGGTCAGCCACGGCGAGTCCGAGCCGTTGGCGTAGTACGCGGCCTCGGGGAGCACGTCGAGCTTGACGCTGAAGCTGCCGGTCGCGTCGAGCTGCTGCTGGATCAGCTGGGCGTAGGTCTGCTCGTCGGTGTAGGTGGTGATCGTGAAGCTGATCACGCGGCTGCCGAGCAGCTGCTTGACCTTGGCGGGGTCGGCCGAGCGGGCGGTGAGGCCCTGCGGCTGTATGGCGTAGTCGGGGAACGTGGCGGCGTCGTTGCCGACGGTCGCCTCCCCGCCGTAGACGGTCTTGACGATCGCTGGGCGGTTCAGCGCCCAGGCCACGGCCTGCCGCACGGCCTCGTCGTTGAACGGCGCCTTGGTGACGTTGAAGACGAGCGCGTCGAACTTCGCGTACCCGGCCCGCTGCTGACGGTAGGTGCTGCCGAGGGCCGCCTCCGCGGCCTGCACGTCGCCCTCCGGGCTGAACTGGTCGATCTGCCCGCTCTGGAACGCGAGCAGCTCGGACTGGCTGTCGGAGTAGAACGTCACGTCGATGCCGGCCAGCTTCACCGCCGAGGCATCCCAGTAGTTCGGGTTCTTCTTGTACGTGATGCCCTGGCCCGGCGTGTACTTCTCCAGGATGAACTGG
>JASHQV010000098.1 GCA_030038955.1 Solirubrobacteraceae bacterium | reverse complement strand
ACGCAGGTGGCGGACAGCCGAATGATCGTGTCAGTCGGCTCGATGATCTCTGGGTCCGGGCGTTGCTCGACGCGAACGTCGCCCGGCGCGTACATGACTGCTCCGCGCACGACGGGATGCTCCTTTCAGGCGGTTCGTTCGATTGCCGCAGCCGCCGCGGCGTATTCGTCATCGCCGACCTTCTCCAGCCAGGTGGTGCCGTCGGTGCCGTCATCGGCGCCTTCGAGCATCGCCAAGTGGCTCATGAGGTCCGTTGGGGTGGCGCCGTGCCAATGTTGCTCGCCGGGCGGTGTGTAGATCGTGTCGCCGGCGCGGGCGACAATCACCTGTCCGTCACGGGTCCCGAGCAAAGCGACGCCCTCGGTGATGTGCAGGGTTTGCCCGAGAACGTGGAAGTGCCAGTCGGTGCGGGCGCACGGCGTGAAATGCACACAGGAGACGATCATCTTCGAGCCTTCGCGGCGGGGGTTGATCGAGTCCACGTACACGTCGCCCGTGAAGCGCTCGGCTGGTGCTTTGATCGTGGATCGCTTCGGGTCTAGGTTCATCAGTCGTCCTCCTTCATGGTCTGGTCGGCGAAGACTTGCTTGGCGACGGCAATCGCGGACATGGCCTTCGGCCACCCGGCGTAGAAGGCCAGGTGGGTGATCGCCTCGACCAGCTCGGCCTCGGTGTTGCCGTTTTGCTCTGCGAGGCCGAGGTGGTAGACGAGCTGATCGGTGCTGCCCGTCGCGGTCAGCGCGGCGACGGTGACGAGGCTGCGGTCCTTGGGCGATAGTTCACTTCGCGTCCATACCTGCCCGAACAGGACATCGTCGGTGAACGAGACGAGCCCAGGGGCGAAGTCGCCAAACAGCTTCTCTGCGCCCGAGGGCTCCCGCGATGGCGTCTGGCCGGTCTGAGTCATCAGTGACCCTCCTTCATCAGTGGCTCTCCTTACTCGGTGGAGGTCAGCGGCAGCGTCGCTTCGGCCGCCGCGTTGGCGATCATTGGCTGCACGTATGCGTCTCCGGAGCGGGTGTACTTCGATCGGTATGCCTCGTCGATCGCTGCACGCACTGAGGTGGTGGGGGCGGTCGCGATGTCATCGCGACCGCCCCCACCCGCCCGGATGTGTGCATTGCCTTGTCGGCTGGCGTGCCGGAACCACCCCCGCCGCGTCCGGCCGGTCTCCGCTGGCGCCGCCGGGATAACGGCCGCCGTAATCGAGGTCTCAGCTCGATAGGTCTCGGCGCATGTGCTCACGACACCGATGAAAGCGGCCCTCACGCGGGAGAAGGGGGTCGAGTCGTTCCGGGCTCTGGCAGGACCCCCCACGGTCCACGCGACGTCCCTAACCTGGAACCTTGTGAGCACCGATCCGATCAGCAGCCGCAGCGAGGTCAGGGACTTCCTGCGTACCCGGCGCGCCAAGATCACGCCCGAGCAGGCGGGCCTGACGTTCTACGGTGGCAACCGACGCGTGCCCGGGCTGCGCCGCGAGGAGGTCGCGATGCTCGCCGGAGTCAGCGCCGACTACTACACCCGCCTGGAGAAGGGCAACCTGTCGGGCGTCTCCGAGAGCGTCCTCGACGCGATCGCTGGCGCGTTGCAGCTCGATCAGGCCGAGCGACTGCACCTGGCCGACCTCGCCCGTGCCGCCAACACGAGACCGACCGGCGCCGCCCGCCGCCGCGGCCCTCAGCAAATCCGGCCGGGCGTCCAACTCATCCTCGACGGGATGACCGACGTCCCCGCCTTCGTCCGCAACGGACGCCTCGACATCCTCGCCACGACGCCGCTCGGCCGCGCCCTCTACGCACCCGCCTTCGACAATCCGGCCCGGCCGGTCAACCTCGCCCGATTCCGGTTCTTCGACCCCGCCGCCCGCGCCTTCTACCCCGACTTCCACGACTCCGCCCACACCACCGTCGCGCTCCTACGCACCGAAGCCGGTCGCGACCCCTACAACAAAGCCCTCACCGACCTGATCGGCGAGCTATCCACCCGCAGCGAGGAGTTCCGCACGCTATGGGCGGCCCACAACGTCCGACTGCACCGCACCGGAATCAAGCGCTTCCACCATCCCGCCGTGGGCAACCTTGACCTGATGTTCGAGGCAATGGCAATCGAAGCCGACGAAGGGCTGACCCTCACCGCCTACACCGCTCCACTCGGCACGCCCTCTCACGACGGGCTCCGACTGCTGGCCAGCTGGGCCGCCAGCCACGACCTCGACAACCGGCCAGACGCCCAACCGATCACGTCCTCAGCTCGCTAACGAGCGACTAGATGCGTCCGTCGCGCCTTGCGGACCACAGCCGCTCTCACAAGTAGTGCGCTGCGACCCGCTGCCGTCGTCCCGCAGACGATCAGTGATCGGGGGCAAGTGTGTCGGTTCCGTGGTGGTCCGCGCGCAGGCGACTGAGACGCAGCGCCCGCTCGATGTCGGTCCTGGAGACGATCCCGAGCGGCTGCCGATCCGTGCTGACCACGACCGCGTGGCCGGTGCGGGCAAACGCCGGGCGGTCGAACAGCTCGGCGATGTCGTCGCGGCCGTCGACCAAAATCCCGGGGTCCCGGTCGGCGATCTCACCGACACTCGCGAGCCGTCCGCCGGCGCGAGGCATCCGCTCGAGCTGGTCGAGCGCAAGCAGCCCCAAGACGCGGCCGTCGACGTCTACGACGGGGAGCACGGATCCGCGCTGGTACGCAAATGCGCGCTGCGCATCGGCGAGCGTGGCGTCCGCGCTGATCGTGATCGCCGGGGCCGACATCAGCTCGCGCACGCGAATCCCTGCCAACGCCTCGAGCACCTGCTCCTGGGCCTCCTCGGCGCGGCCGGCCATGATCACGAAGCCGCCGATCATCGCCAGCAGCAACCCGTCCACGTCCCCTTCGAGGAATGACAGGGCGCCGAGGACGACCATCAGCCATCCGAAGGCACGTCCGATCCCAGCCGCGGTTCTGATCGCCGCGGCGAGATCGCGGCGGCGCTGCCACAGGAGCGCCCGCGCGATCCGGCCGCCGTCGAGCGGGAACGCCGGGACCAGGTTGAAGCACAGCAGCACGACGTTGACGTAGACCTGATAGTCGACGACTGCTCGCAGCGCCGCCGGCGCGGATCCTGGTAGCACCTCGGCGATCGCACCGAAAACCGCCGCGATCACGGCTGTCACGAGCGGACCCGCGGCTGCATAGCGCAGCTCGTCCCCGGCCCGCTGCGGGTGGCCCTTGAGTCGTGAGACCCCGCCCAACAGCCATAGATCGATCTCCTCGACCTCGATCCCGTGCCGGCGCGCGACGATCGCATGGCCGAACTCGTGGGCAAGCACGCTCGCGAACAGCAGCAGGATGCTGAGCAGGCCGAGGCCGTACGAAGCCGTCGCGGAGATGCCGTGCACCTCGGCGGGGTAGTAGCTGTCGCCGAGGATCCACGTGAACAGGACCACGATTACCAGCCACCAGGGGTTGACCCCGACTGGGATCCCGGCAATCCGGGCGATCTTGAAGCTGCGGCCCGGCATGGATGCAACGCTGCCAGCCGGTCCGCGCGATCACATCGGTGGCCCGCCGCATCCGTCCGGCGGCCAACTACTTAGAGCATCTTTGAGACTGAGGAGGTGTGGCTGGCGAGCGCCGGATCAAGCGGGGCGGCGCGGACACGAGCCGCCGCGTAGCAGCGCTACGCAAGGCGAGCGGCTGGGCCGAATCCGCGCAGATCCGCCGCCGCCAGACGCGCGTACTGATTCTGAAAGATGCTCTTAGCGGCAGGCACCAGGGTCCGTGCGTGCGAGCCCGAGTGCAGCCGCCGACGGATGACGACCTGAGCGGCGGTCTCGATCAAGCTCGCGCAACGCCGTCAGATCGTCTGCCCGAGCCGCGCGAATCATCGCGGTGATTGTCGTCCTCCGGACCCCGAACGCCAACCGACGACGCCCGCCAGGTATACCTGTCGGGATGTCAGCTCAGGCGCCGGACACACGCCCGCGGCGATCGCTACCGCCTGCGCGCCTGGCGCTCCAACAGCTGAGCGCCACCGATGCCTCCTTCCTGCTGCAGGAGCAGGACAACGCGCACATGCACATCGGCGGCGTTGCCGTGTTCGAAGGTCCCGCGCCGGCGCAGGCCGAGCTGCTGGCCCACATCGAGCGACGGCTCGAGCTCGTGCCTCGCTTCCGCCAGCGGCTCGCCTCGGCGCCGCTGCCGCTCGCGCGCCCATGGTGGGTCGACGATCCCGACTTCAACCTCGACTACCACTTGCGGCGCAGCTCGTTGGCGCGGCCTGGTGGGCCGCGCCAATTGCAGGCAATGGTCGCGCGAGTCTTCTCGCAGCGACTAGATCGAGCCCGCCCGCTGTGGGAGATGTACCTGGTCGAGGGGTTCGAGGGAGGGCGGTTCGTGCTGATCACGAAGGTCCACCACGCGCTCGTCGACGGCATCTCCGGACTCGATCTCGCCAGCGTGATCCTCGACACCGATCCCGAGCCGGAGCCCCGACCGCCGGATGCAGGGGGGCGCTGGCTCCGGCACCCAGCGCCATCGCGAGCCGAGCTGACGCTACGCGCGGCGATCGACGGTCTGCGCGCACCGATCGCGCTGGCCAGCGAGGCGGCCGGGCTGCTGATGTACCCGCGCCGACCGGGGTATCGGCTGTCGACGCTCGCGCGCACGGCGCAGTCGGTCGGCTCGCAGCTGCTCGATCCCGCTCCGAGGCTGCCACTGAACGGATCAATCGGGCCGCACCGCCGCTTCGAGATGCGGCATTTCAGCCTCGAGCGGGTGCGACACGTGAAGGAGCGGGTAGACGCGACCGTCAACGACGTCGTGCTGGCGATCGTCACCGGGGCATTGCGAAGCTGGCTGAGCGAGCGCAGCGTCGACCTCGACGGCCTCGCGGTGCGCGCGCTCGTGCCCGTCAGCCTGCGCAGCGATGCCGACCGGGGCCTGCTCGGTAACCGGCTCGCGGTGGTGCGAGCGACGCTGCCGGTCGGCGTCGCCGATCCGGGCGAGCGGCTGACGCTGATCCGCGACGCGATGGCCGAGCTGAAGCGCTCGCGTCACCTGGCGGCGGCGCGGACGATCATCGATCTCAGCGACTTCGCGCCGCCGACGATCCTCGCGCAGGCGTCGCGCCTGAACTTCTCTACGCGTCTGTTCAACCTGATCGTCACCAACGTTCCGGGTCCCCAGCAGCCGCTATACCTGCGCGGCAGGCGGATGCAGACGATCACGCCGGTCGCGTTCCTGCCCCCCGGCCACGGCCTGTCGGTCGCGGCCTTCTCCTACGACGGGACGGTCAGCTTCGGGCTGCTGGGCGACCTGGAGCTGCTCCACGACCTCGGCGTCTTCGCCGACGGGCTGGAGGCGGCGCTGGCAGACCTGGACTCGAGCTGAAGCGTCGGCTGGGGACAATCAGTAGTAGTGCGGCCGCCCACCCACAGCCCTGCCCATCATGCCGAGCAACGCCAGGATCACTCCCACCACCAGCAGAATCACCCCGATCGTCCACAGGATCGCGATCTTCGCGACGAATCCAATGATCAGCAATATCACGCCAAGCGTGATCATCTGGCTATCCCTCCTTCGGTCGCGGAGCACGACTCCGCGAGTCGAGCTTCCGAGTTGAGCTTCTCTAACAGGCTGCGTACTACCCAGCGGTGCCAGTGGCCAATCGAGCGCTCCCCCGTTCGTCGGGGCGTGGACGCTCTCTTGAGCTGTCAGCCGCCGACAGCCGGGCCGCGTCGTTGCCGGCGGCGCTCGGCCAGTGGCGCCAGCATCGACTGGAGCTGGCGGTGGGCGATGACCGCCGGCGCAGCGACCAGCAGGAAGTTGAACACCCGGTAGGCGAGCACCGCCGCCAGCGCCGGCGCCAGCGGCTGGCGAACCCAGTA
>JASHQV010000097.1 GCA_030038955.1 Solirubrobacteraceae bacterium | reverse complement strand
TTCGGGACGAACATGTCCTCGGCCTGGGCGGCAGCCGGGACGGCCGCCGCGGCGGCCGCTGCGCCCACCACCGCGGCGAGCTTGCGAGTGATCCTCAAGACGATCGCACCCTGGTCGTGGAGCACCTCATGTTGGCTGCGCAATTCAACCACGTCGGCCGGCGCACCAGGGCTTTTCTGCGACGAGCATCGACGGACGTGCTCGGGGTGGCGGCACGTGGGGGCGGCGCGCCCGCGACGCGGGCGCGCCGCCCCCAGACTGGCAAGATCGGGCCCGCGTGCGAGGAGATCTGCCGCCCGCGGCGAAGCGAGCGCCATGACCTCCCGCACGAAGCTGACGCTCGACAGCGAGCACGCACGCAGGGTGGCGATCTTCGCGCTCTGGCGGATCGCCTCGGCAGGCGTGGTCGGCTCGCGGATGCTCAGCGATGGCCTCTACGACAAGGCGTGGGCCGGGATCCACCCGGCGTACGTGCCCGGCGAGGATGTGGGCGAGGCCGAGCACTGCCTGGTCCGCCTCGGAGCGATCCAGTCGGCCGCGCGGGCGGTGGCGAAGGCCGCGCTCGGCGAGCGGCTGGTGCTGCCGGTCTCGCCGCAGGAGCTCGACGACGCGCTGCGGGACTTCCTGATCGCGATCGAGCAGAACGACGAGCTGCTCGGCGAGCTGTCGGCGGCCGAGCAGAACGACATCGGCCTGTGCCGAAGCGCGGCGGCGCAGCTGCTGTGGGTGGTCGACGAGCTGATGCTGCCGCCGTCACTGCGCCCACCGGAGTTTTCCGATCCACCCCGGGTCTACCGGCAGGACCGGCTGCGCGACATCACGCTGCAGGCCCGCCGGTGACGCCCCTGCAAAGCGCTCGCGCACGGCCAGCCGCCCGCCGGTAGCCTGCAGCGGGTGAGCGCGCAGGGCGCCGCCGAGCTGATGGAGCTACTCGGCCTCAGCGAGGACGAGCTGTGTCAGGTGCTCGACTCAGAGCCGCTGACGCTGCTGTCGGGTCAGCTGGAGCAAGTGACGCAGCTGCGCATCCTGCTGGATCTGCTGGCCGACGCCCGTCAGCAGGCGAGCCCCACGGCGCTGGCGCGCTGGGTGCGGGTGGCCGGTCCGCAGGGACGGCCGATCGACGCGCTGCTGGCGCGCGACTTCGGCCGCTTCGAGGACGCCCTCGACGAGCTCGCCGCGCGCGGGTTCGTGATCCGCGGCGGCGGTTAGGCGCATCGGCACCGTCGCGCGGCAAATCGGCACCGTCACGCGGTGACGGTGCTCAGTCGGGCTGCGAGCTGCTCAGCGCCGCAGCTTCGGCTGGTCGGCGTCAGGCTTGCGCTCCGGCCAGGCGCCGACGAGGTGGTGGAAGCCACGCGCCGTGAGCTGCTCGATTGCCGCACCGATCGCCGCCATCGTGGCGGCTTCGAGCGCGGCCGAGGCGGCAACGCGGGGGAGGCTGACTCGGCCCGCGGTCGGCGAGGGGGGCTCCTCACTGCTGGCGACCTGCTCCCAGACGGCGTCGAACGCGCTCTTGCCGAGCCGGGTTCCGAGCGACTTGGCGACGAGCGAGAAGGGCTTGTAGAGCAGCTTCATCGGCCCGAGAGCCTACCCGCGCGCAGGTGTGGACCGAAGCGTGCGCGTCGATCCGCAAGCGCGGACGGGCTCACACGCGCGTGCTGGCGCGCGCGCCGGACGGGGCTCGGGCTCGTGCACCGGCCGCCGCCCAAAGCCAGGCAGCTGCTCGCTGATCCGTCCCGGCTCACGCAGGCGAACCCGCGACTGCTCGGCATCGGGCAGCGGCAGCCCGCCGCCAGGCCGGTTGCCGGAGTCGGGCCGCTTGGCCGGCAGGTTGCCCCAGCCGTCATCGGAGCCGTCGCTGTCCTGGTCGGTTCCCGTGTCGCCGTCGTCACGCAGCACGGGGATCATCAGCGCCGCGATGCAGATGAAACCGACGAAGTGGACCGCCGTCAACCAGAGGAGCAGCTGCAGCTCCGACACCCGATAAAGCGTACCGCGCGTCGGTCGCCGATCGTCAACGATCTGGTCGCCCGCTACCATCCGACATCGCCATGGCCGATCAGTCGACAACCGCCCTGCAAGCGCGCCGCCGCGAGCCCGCCGGGTCACGCTCCGCGCGCCGTCTGCGCCGCGCCGGCGACGTGCCGGGGATCGTCTACGGCGGCGGCGAGGATCCGGTCACGTTTGCGGTCGGCGCGCGTGAGCTGCGGCGCGTGCTGGCGGACGCCGGGGCGCTGTTGGAGCTCCAGCTGGAGGGCGACGAGGGCACGCCCGTCGTGCTCAAGGAGCTGGCACGCCATCCGGTCAGCGGTGAGGCGCTGCACATCGACCTGCTCAGGGTCCGGCTCGACCAGCCGATCCAGGCGCCGGTCGCGATCGAGCTGATCGGCGTGGACCACGCCGTCGGGACGCGCGAGGGCGGCATCCTCGAGCAGCCACTGCGCGAGGTCACGGTCGAGGCGCTGCCGACCGAGATCCCGGACTCGATCAAGTACGACGTCAGCGCGATGAAGGTCAACGACACGATCACGCTGGCGGTGCTGGAGGCGCCGCCGGGAGTGACGATCGTGACCGATCCCGAGACCGTGCTGGCGACGATCACGCCGCCGCGGCTGCGGGTCGAGGCCGAGATCGAGACCGAGACCGAGGTCGTCGGCGAGGGCGAGGCCGCCGAAGCCGAGGCGGCCGGGGCCGAGGGCGCCGCCGGCGGTGGCGAAGGCGGCGCCGGCCAGGCAGCCCCGGAGGGCGAGTCCTCCGGTGGCGGGCAGCAGGCGTCTGAGTAGCGGAGTCCCGAAGCGTGCCGTTTCCCGGCCGCCGCAAGCGAGCTGCGCCGGTCGACTGGCTGGTCGTCGGGCTCGGCAACCCCGGACGCGAGTACGACGGCACCCGGCACAACATCGGCTTTGCCGTCGCCGAGCGCCTGCGCACGCGGTGGCAGCTGCCGAAGCTGCGCTCGCGCTACCGCGGGCTGCTGGCCGAGGGGCGCGCCGGCGCCGCCGGGCCGCGGGTCGCGATCCTGATGCCGCAGACGTACATGAACGATGCCGGCAGGTCGGTGGGGCCGGCGCGCGGCGAGCTGAAGCTGCCGCTCGATCGCGTGCTCGTGATCCACGACGAGATCGACCTCCCGTTCGGCGAGATCCGGACCCGCCTCGGCGGTGGGCTCGCCGGCCACAACGGCTTGAAGTCGCTGAAGGCGTCGCTCGGTGGCGCGGATTTCCACCGCGTCCGCGTCGGCGTCGGACGCCCGCCGACGACCGACCCGGACCGCGTCGCCGCCTACGTGCTGAGCAGGTTCGGGGAGTCGCCGGCTGAGGTCGAGGCGGTGGTCGATGCCGCCGCCGATGCCACCGAGCGGGTCATCGCCGCGGCCGCCGAAGACGCCGGAGACCAAACCTAGACTGAAAACACATGCTCGCTTCGCTGCTCAGCTGCGCCGACCAGGATCCGCAGACCGAACGCCTCGCCGACAACGGCGGTCGCGCGTTCGTGTCGCAGTCGCTGCGCCCCTTCCTGCTGGCGGCGCTGACCGCTCGCAAGCCCGACGCGTCCGCGCTCGTGGTCGCCGGCGACGACCGCGCCGCCCGGGAGCTCGCGGCCGGACTGCGCGCCTGGCTGGCCCCCCGCAAGGTCCGCTTCTACCCGAGTCGCGGCGTCACCTACGAGTCGCATCTGTCTCCGCCCGCGCACCTGATCGGGCAGCGGATCGCCGCCCTCGACGCGCTGTTGGACGTCGACGCCCAGCCCGCGCCGGTGGTCGTCGTCAGCGCCGTCGCGCTCAGCGAGAAGGTCCCCGACCCGAGCCTCCGCCCGCACGGGTTCACGCTTGCGCGCGGCGATCTGCTCGACCTCGACGAGACCGCGATCGACCTGGTCGAGGCCGGCTACGAGCGTACGGACCAGGTCGAGGACCGCGGCCAGTTCGCGATCCGTGGCGGCATTCTCGACCTGTTCTCGGCGACCGAGGACAGGGCCGTGCGGGTCGACCTGTTCGGCGACGAGATCGAGTCGTTGCGGTGGTTCTCGACGTTCACGCAGCGCTCGCTCGGCGACGTCGACGCCGTCGAGATCGCGCCGGCGGCGGAGCTCGCCAGCGAGTACCGCGAGCTCGCGGAGATCGCTGCGCTGGAAAAGGAGGAGGACCGGCCTGACATCGCCGAGCTGCTGCCGGTCGAGGACTTCAAGCCGTTCCTCGAGCTGGTCGGCCCAGATGCGCAGCTGCTGATCGCCGCGGAGGAGGAGGTGGCGCCGGCGCTCGCCGACCACTGGACCGACGTGTGCGCCGCCTTCCACGACGCAGAGGCCCACCACCTGTACGTGAAGCCGGACGAGATTGCCGCCGCGCTCGAGCGCCGCGCCGCGATTCGCCTGTCGAGCATCGAGCAGGAGCAGCCGTTCAGCTTCCACGCGCAGTCGGCCGACGTCGCCGCCCGCTCGATTCGGGATGCCGAGCCGGAGCTCGAGAAGCTGACCCGCTCGGGCTACAAGACCGTGGTCGCTTTCCCCGCAAAGGGGGAGGGCGAGCGTGCCGCCTACAACCTCGGTCGCCTGAAGGTGGCCTGGTTGGACGGCGCAAACGGCGCGGCCGCCGCTGCTGGCACTGTGCAGCCAGCAGCGGCGGAGAACGGCTCCTCGGGCCTGATGTTCGCGCAGGCCCGGCTCAGAGACGGGTTCATCGCGCCGCAGTTCAAGCTCGCGGTGATCCCCCAGGAGCGGCTGTTCCGGCGCCGGCGGGCGCTCGAGCGGCCGGTCGAGACGCGTCGCCGGGGGCTGCTGCGGAGCTTCGCCGAGCTGCGGACGGGCGACATCATCGTCCACGAGGACCACGGGATCGCGCGGTTCGCGGGCTTCGACACGAAGACCGTCGCCGGCGTCACGCGGGACTACCTGACGCTTCAGTACGCGGGCACCGACCGCGTGTTCATGCCGGTCGACCAGCTCGCCAAGATCAGTCGCTACGTCGGCGCCGGCGGCGAGCGGGCGGGCGGGGTGCAGCTCTCGAAGCTCGGCGGCAACCGCTGGGAGCGGGTCAAGGCCCGCGCTCGCCGCGCCGCCCAGGAGCTGGCCGGCGAGCTGCTCAACCTGTACGCCGAGCGCAAACGCCGCGAGGGGGTCGCGTTCCCGCCCGACACCGACTGGCAGCGCGAGTTCGAGGACGCCTTCCCGTACGCCGAGACGCCCGACCAGCGCGACGCGATCGAGCTGGTCAAGGTCGACATGGAGGCGCCGCGGCCGATGGACCGGCTGATCTGCGGCGACGTCGGCTACGGTAAGACCGAGGTGGCGCTGCGGGCCGCGTTCAAGGCGGTCCAGGATGACAAGCAGGTGATGATGCTGGTGCCGACGACGATCCTCGTGCAGCAGCACTTCGGCACCTTCTCCGAGCGCCTCAAGGACTATCCGGTGCGCGTCGAGCAGGTCTCGCGGTTCCGCCCAGCGGCCGAG
>JASHQV010000096.1 GCA_030038955.1 Solirubrobacteraceae bacterium | reverse complement strand
CGGCGAGGCGTTCAACGTCGTGCCGGCCGAGGGTGAGCTGGCGTGCGACATGCGCGCGGCCGACGCTCGCTGCTTTGACCGGGTGCTGGCGACAGTTCCCGCCGAGCTCGACGAGGTACGGCTGAGCGCCGGGCTCGAGCGGGTGTGGCCGCCGATGGACACCGAGGCGGCGACCGCTGGCCTGCTGCAGCGTGCCGAGCGGCGCCTCGGCCGCCGCCTCGTCGCACGAGCACGTGGGGGCGCCAGCGACGCGAGCCATTTCGCCGCGGCGATCCCGCTGACCGTCGATGGCCTCGGCCCGTGTGGCGCGGGCGCCCACACGTCGGCGGAGTTCGTCGATGAGGCGTCGCTGGGCGGGCGGCTCGAAGTCGCGCTGACGCTGGCGCTGAGCGCGCTGGAGCGGTAGCCAGGCTCGCGCCGGGGACCGGGCAGCCGCCTGCGTCAGCTTCACCGCCCGGCGCGGCCGCCTGCCATCCTTAGCCGGTGAGCGTCGCCAGCAAACCCCGTCTGAAGCCGCTGCGGCGGGTGAGCGCCCAGCCGGACCGGATCGCCGGCTTCGCGCTGCTCGCGGCGATCGTCGCACTGATGTGGATCGTCGAGGTGATCAACACGCTCGACGGAAACGGGCTCGACGGCGACGGCATCTACGCGCGCGACCCCGGGCGGCTGTGGGGGATCCTGACCTCGCCGTTCATCCACGCCAGCTTCACGCACCTGCTGGACAACACGATCCCGTTCGTGTTCCTGGGGGCGATCATCGCGCTGCGCGGCGCCGCCCGGCTGGCGTTCATCACCGCGTTCGTGATCGTCGTCGGGGGCATCGGCACGTGGCTGATCTCACCCGCCACGACGACGGAGCTGGGTCACGTGATTCCGGTCGACACGATCGGGGCGAGCGGCGTGGTGTTCGGGTATGCGGGCTACCTGGTGACCCGTGGGCTGTTCGACCGGCGGCCACTCGAGCTGCTGGTGGGGGCGATCGTGGCGCTGATCTGGGGCGCAGCGCTGATCGCCAGCCTGGTGCCGCACGAGGGGGTCTCCTGGCAGGCACATGTGTGCGGCGGCATCGCCGGCATCCTCGTCGCGTGGATCTTGAGCGCGCACGACCACCGCAGGCGGGCGCGCGGCCGTAGCCGAATGGCTTGAGCACGACCCGTTGAGGGGAGGCAGGATCCCGAGCAGGCCGCAAGCTCAAGCGCACGGCCGGCGGCCGTGCAGCAATTGGCCTGAGCCGCTCGCTAGCCTGAGCCGCGCATGCGGATCTTCTCGGGCATCCAGCCGACCGGCAGCAAGCACCTCGGCAACTACATCGGCGCGATCGTCCAGTACGTCGCCGGCCAGGAGCGCGGTGAGGGCATCTACTGCATCGTCGACCTGCACGCCACCACCGTCGCCTACGAGCCCGCCGAGCTGCGCGTCGACAGCTACGACCTGGCGGCGCTGCTGCTGGCGGCGGGGCTCGATCCCAAGCGCTGCACCTTCTTCCGTCAGAGCGACGTGCCCGAGCACGCCGAGCTGGCGTGGATGCTGGCCAGCGTCACCGCCTACGGCGACCTGCAGCGGATGCACCAGTTCAAGGACAAGTCCGCGCGCCAACGCGAGCTCGTGTCGGCCGGGCTGTTCACCTATCCCGTGCTGATGGCGGCGGACGTGCTCGCGTACCGCACCGACGAGGTGCCGGTCGGGGACGACCAACGCCAGCACATCGAGCTGATGCGCGACGTCGCCGAGCGTTTCAACGGCCGCTTCGGCGAGGTGTTCGTGGTGCCCGAGGGGCGCTACCCGCAGGTGGGGGCGCGGATCATGGACCTGCAGGAGCCCGACCGCAAGATGTCGACCACGGGCGGCAGCGAAGCGGGAGTCGTGCACGTGCTCGACACGCCGAACGAGATCTTGAAGAAGTTCCGCTCGGCGGTGACCGACTCGGGCAGCGACGTGCGCCGCGCCACCGACAAGCCGGGAATCAGCAACCTGATCGAGATCCTCGCTGCCACCTCGGGGACGCCGATGGAGGAGATCGAGCAGCAGTTCGTGGACTCGGGTTACGGCGCCTTCAAGACCGCCGTCGCCGAGGCCGTGATCGACTACTTGGCGCCCGTGCGCGAGCGCTACGGCGAGCTGCGGCGCGACGAGCCCGGGCTCGAGCTGGTGCTGGCAGAGGGCGCGGAGAAAGCCCGCGCGATCGCCGCCGAGACGGTCGCCGACGCGCGGCGAGCGATGGGACTCGGACCGGTCCGAGCTCACCGGTAGCCTGCGTGGCGGTGAGCGCTGCGCCTGCGCAACTGCGGCTGGTCGATCTGGAGCTGGACCTGGACGTGTTCGCAGGTCCCTTCGACCTGCTGCTGACGCTGATCCTGCGCGAGGAGATCGACCTGCTGGAAGTCGACCTCGCCGAGATCGTGATCGCCTACATCGACCATCTCGAGGCGAGGCGCGAGCTCGATCTCGAGGCGGCCACCGAGTTCCTCGTGCTGATCGCCGCGCTGCTGGAGCTGAAGTCGCGGCTGATGCTGCCGGGAGAGGAGCTCGAGGAGCTCGAGCTAGAGCCGGGCGAGGCGGCCGCCGAGCTGCTCGAGCGGCTGCTGGAAGCGCACCGCTACCGGAAGGCCGGCGAGCACCTGCAAGCACGCCTCGCCGCGGAGGCGGGCTTCCGCTTCCGTCAGGCGCCGCTGCCGGCGGAGCTGCGACGCGCGTCGCTGCAGACGGCGAGCGTCGTGTACGACCCGATGCGGCTGGGCGCGGCGATCGGCGAGCTGCTGACGCCTCCGCCCGCGATCGACGTGCGGCACCTGCTGAACCCCGCGGTCACGGTCGCCGAGCGCCTCGCGCACCTGCGGGCGCTGCTGCGACGCGGAGCGTTCTCGTTCGAGGAGGCGGTGCCAGGAGCGGACCGTCTGACGGTCGCGGTGACCGTCTACGCGCTGCTCGAGCTGTACAAGCAGGGCGAGCTGACGTGGAGTCAGGAGCAGCCGTTCGGGGAGATCCTGGTGTCCGCGCGAACGCCGGCTGGGGGGAAGCGGGCGGCGTGAGCTCGGCTGCGGAAGTGAGCCCGACTGCAGCGACGGAGCTGGAGCGAGTGGTGGAGGCACTGCTGTTCCTGTCGCCCGACCCGGTCAGC
>JASHQV010000095.1 GCA_030038955.1 Solirubrobacteraceae bacterium | reverse complement strand
CTGCCGCTCCGATCCACCGCTCGGGGCGAGCGTCAACGTGGTCGGAACCGTGAACGTCTTCGAGGCCGTCGCACAGAGGCGGCGACGGATGGCGCCGCTCGTGTACGCGTCCTCGATCGCGACCTACGAGGCGGTCGAGGATGACGATGACCGCAGCCCGAGCGCCGATGGTGGCATACCGGGCACCCTCTACGGTGTGTACAAGCGTGCGAACGAGGGTGCAGCGGCGGTCTACTGGCGTGACCGCAAGCTCGCCACCGTCGGCCTGCGGCCTCACACCGTCTACGGTCCCGGGCGCGACCAGGGACTGACCGCAGCGCCCACCCTCGCGATGCTGGCCGCTGCCGCGGAGGCTCCCTTCCACATCCCGTATGGCGGCCGCTTCCAGATCCAGTACGCACCAGATGTCGCACGGGCGTTCATCGAGGCGTCGCGTAGCGCGTCCGATGGCGCCTCTGTGCACAACCTCGCCGGCCACCCCGTGCACATGAGCGAGATCATCGATGCGATTGCGACTGCGGCGCCGGAGGCGACCGGCACCATTACCCACGACGAGACGCTGCTTCCATTCCCCGACGAGGTGGACTCGAGCTCGCTAACCGGCTTGATCGGGCCGGCGAGCGACACACCCGTTCAGGAAGGCGTGATCGACACGATCGCTCGGTTTCGGCGGCTGATCGCGGATGGCCTCGTGTCATTCGACGCCGACGCTGCGCCTGGTCGCATGGTCGCGGAGAGATCGCCGATCCCCGCGCCACACGCCCGGGGTTGAGCGGGCTCGGCCCAGGATCCAGCCTCGGCACGCCACATCGCCACAGGCATGTCGGCCTCGGCGGCATCGATCGCAACTCCGGGGCCATGGGTGCGCCGAGGATCAACCCCAGCCGCATGAAGCCGCTGATGCGGTGGCTGCTGAAGCCACGCGTCTGGCGCGCGTTGGCGCTCGTCTCGAGCCTGCCGCGTGCGCTGCGACGGCACGCCTCGCCGCGCACGCCGTGGGCGGTCGCCCTGCCGCCGATACCCGAAGAGCTGCTGACCCTACCCGGGGAGCGCGTGGACGCGACCCGTGCTGACGAAGCCTTCCGGAATCAGCCGCTCCGCAGCTTCGACCAGCTTCAACCGGAAGGCGTCATCTGGGAGCTCGCGCGACAGTGGAGGACGTTTCTTCGGTTTGCGCCGATGCTTGCCCGGGCGGACCGCAACGCTGAGCGGGCGTTCCGGCGCAACTCATCACGCTCATCGGGCGATCCGTGGTCGACGGCGTGCTCGACACAGAGCTCACGGCTGGGCTACGCCAGTACGCCTCCGCTCTCGGCTTCGGCGCGATCGGAGTCACCGCGTGGGATCCACAGCACGTAACCGATCGCGGTCGAGGTCGGCAAGCAGGCGATCGGGTGGTGATCGCCGTCCTCGAGCAGAACTACGAAAGCACCCAGGCGATCCCCCGCGCCGGGCTGCCGGCGGCCTTCGACAGCGAAGCTGAGAGCTTGGAGCTGACGGTCCGGCTGGTCCGCTTCCTCCAAGCTCGCGGCTACCGGGCCAGAGCCCACGGGAAGATGGACGCGCAGACGATCCCGTTCGCAATCGCCGCCGGACTCGGCCAGCTTGGGCTCAACCGCCAGCTCCTGACCCCGGCCGCTGGCTCGCGTTGCCGGTTGACGATGCTCACCACCGACGCGCCGCTCGCGATGGGCGATGCGGTCGACTACGGGCTTCACGGTATCTGTGACCGTTGCCAAGTGTGCGTGCACAGATGTCCCGTAGGGGCGATACCGAAGCGGCGAAAGATGCACCGCGGCGTGGAGAAGATCAAGATCAATCAGAAGCGGTGCTTCGCCACGGTCGCCCAGGCTGACGGCTGCGCCGTCTGCATGAAGGTGTGCCCTGTACAGCGATACGGCCTCGCTGCGGTGCTGAGCGAGTTCGCTCACTCGGGTCGCATCCTTGGACGCGGCTCCGACCAGCTCGAGGGTTATGACTGGCCGCTCGACGGCCGGCACTATGGCCCGGGCGAGCGTCCGCGACTGCCGATCGCGTTCCACGACCCACCCGGTTTTGGGTTCCGTGTCCACTGACCTACTCGCGGGCATAGTCGAATCCCGAACCGGCGTGCCATAGCCCGTCGGACGGATGTAGCTACAGCTTGCCCTCGGCCAGCTGGGCCCGCAGCACCTTCTTGTCGAACTTCCCAACCGATGTCTTCGGCACCTCGACGATGAAGTGGATCTGCTCTGGGATCCACCAGCGGGCGACGTGGTCGGCGAGGAACGCGCGCAGCCCTTCGTCGTCGAGCGTGGCGCCCTCGCGCCTGACCACGCACGCGCACGGGCGCTCGCCCCAGCGCTCGTCGGCAACCGCGATCACGGCCGCCTCGAGCACGTCTGGATGGGCCATGATCTCGTTCTCGAGCTGCACCGAGCTGATCCACTCGCCGCCGGACTTGACCAGGTCCTTGGTGCGGTCGACCAGCTTGATGAATGCGTCGCCGGCGATCTCGGCGACGTCGCCGGTGCGCAGCCACCCGTCCGACGTGAACTTTCCCGCCTCGGAGTCGTCGCGGAAGTAGGAGCGCGCGACCGTCGGGCCGCGCACCTCCAGCTCACCACCCGAATCGGCGTCGACGCGGAAGTCGATGAGCGGCACCACGCGACCCTGCGTCGCCCGCAGCGCGTATGCCTCGTCGCCGTCTCCGAACCCCGGCGGCACCCGCGACACCGAAGCCAGCGGGCTCGTCTCGGTCATTCCCCAGGCGTGGACGATCGGCACCCCGAACTGCTCGTCATACAGCCGGATCATGCTCTCCGGCGCGGCTGAGCCGCCGCAGATGATCCGCTCGACGCTGCGCAGGCTCGGCGCCGGCTGCAGCTGCGCGATTCCCTGCCAGATCGTCGGCACGCCTGCCGCGATCGTCACCCGCTCACGCTCGATCAGCTGCGCCAGCGAGGCCGGGTCCAGCTTCGGTCCGGGCAGCACCAGCTTGCTGCCCGCCATCGCCGCGGCGTACGGAATCCCCCAGGCGTTGACGTGGAACATCGGCACGACCGGCAGCACGGCGTCGTGCTCGCGCAGCCCGAGCGTGTCGGCCTGGTTGACCAGCAGCGTGTGCAGCACGGCCGAGCGGTGCGAGTAGACGACCCCCTTGGGGCGGCCGGTGGTGCCGCTCGTGAAGCAGATCGCCGCGGCGCTGTCCTCGTCCAGCTCGGGGAACTCGAACCCCCTGTCGCCGCGCGAGATCAGCTCCTCGTAGTCGAGCGCTCCCTCGCGGGTCGCCTCGGCATCGGGCATCAGCACCTCGTGCTCGACGCCCTCGAACCGCGGCATCACCTGCGCCAGCGAGGCGTCCAGAAAGATCATCCGGTCCTCCGCGTGACCGACGATGTAGCGCAGGTCGTCCTCGAACAGTCTGATGTTCAGCGTATGCAGCACCGCGCCCATCGAGGGGACGGCGAGATACAGCTCGAGGTGGCGGATCGAGTTCCAGCCAAACGTCGCCACCCGGTCGCCGCGCCCGATGCCTAGCTCGCTGAGTGCGCTGGCCAGCGCCCGGGCACGTTCGACGACCCGCCCGTAGGTGGAGCGCTCGACTCCGACCGCGGTGACGCCGACGAGCTCGCGGCCGGCGAACAGCCCCTCCGCCCGCTCGGCGATCTGGCGGATCAGCAGCGGCGTCCGCATCATCAGCCCCGGCATCGCGCCGGCCTCGTTGTCCGCGCTCATCGCTTCCCTCCCTGTTTGCTCCAGTCGCCCGCTCACGATACGGATTCGTCCAAGCTGACCGCTAGCATCGGCACCATGGCCTCCGCCGTCAAAGACCTCCCCCTGATCGCTTCGGGCAAGGTCCGCGAGGTCTACGACCTCGGCGACTCGCTGCTGCTGGTCGCCTCCGACCGGATCTCCACCTACGACGTCGTCCACCCGACCCCGATCCCCGACAAGGGAGCGGTGCTGACAGGGCTGTCGGCGTTCTGGTTCGAGCACACCGCCGAGCTCGTCCCGAA